>JAZUIH010000008.1:0-32369 GCA_045642145.1 Oscillospiraceae bacterium
ATAATATATGCAATACGGGCAGTATCAGTAATATGACCAAGCCCGTGTCTGCAGAAAAATCTGTCTTTTTCCTTTTCTTCAATTGTATTTAAAAGAGACAGAAATGTGCTGTCTGCGAGTATTTTCTGATATCTGTAGTTCATTTTACGGATTCTCCGTTTACATAGTCTTTTATCTTTTTCAGAAATGAAAGCGAACCGAAGGCGATTACTATATCGCATTTGTCTGCAATACACCGTGAAACAGCTTCCTCTGCTGATGAAACCGGAAAAACATTAGGGTTGTACGGTTTAATGGCTTCAGCAAGCACAGCTGCATCGAGCTTTCTTTTTCCCTCAGTGCTGACAGTATAAATTTTTTCAGCTCTTTTTGTAGTCTGTCTTGCAATTTCAGAATAATCCTTGTCGCGGAATGTCCCCATGATATATGAAATGCTGCGTTCGGCAAAGCATATGTCTATTGTTTCGCGCAGACGTGCAGCTGCAGAGGAGTTGTGCGCGCCGTCGATAATGATAACAGGGGACGAGGTGCGAATCACCTCAAACCGTCCCGGCCATCTTGCAGCTTCAAGCCCCTGACGGATGCTTTTGTCTGATATAACATAACCCTTCCGGTTAAGATATCTGCACGTATCAATTGCGAGAACTGCATTTTCAGTCTGAAATTTTCCGAGCATTGATATTTTAAGCTCATTCAGGTCCTGATAGGTAAAGGTCTGTACTCCGTCAGTACAGCTGAAGTCGCTGATATTGTAGATTTTTGAAATAATCAGGTCTGCTGATTTTTCAGTGCATATATTCATAAGTGTCTCAGTAACAACAGGATTCTGGGTGATTGTTACAAGAGCACCGTTTTCCTTTACTATACCGCCTTTTTCAAAGGCTATTTTTTCAAGAGTGTCACCGAGAAACTGTGTGTGTTCAAGACTTATCGAAGTGATAACGGAAACAAGACTCTCGTCAATGACATTTGTGGCATCGTTTCTGCCTCCCATTCCTGCTTCAGCAAGAACTATGTCACAGTTCATTTTTCTGAAATAGCAGAATGCAGCTGCGGTTTCGATTTCAAAAACCGTAGGATGGGGAAATCCCTCACTGACAATACTGTCAGCCGCTTCCTTTACCATTGTTACAGCTTCAGCAAATTCGTCCTCTGAAATACTGCGGCCATCATACTGTATCTTTTCAAGATAATCCATAACAGCGGGTGAGACGTATCTTCCGGTTCTGTAGCCTGCACAGGTCAGAATGCTGTTAATAAAAGTTCCTGCAGAACCTTTTCCGTTCGTTCCCGCAATATGTATAATTCTAAGATCCTTCTGCGGATCTGAAAGCCTGCTGCATAGTCTTCTGATACTGTCAAGTCCGGGTATTATTCCGTATCTGTCGCAGTCTGAAATATAGTTTACTGATTCTGTAAAGTTCATTGTGATGTCTCCTGATAAAGTAAAGGTCGGTTCTGTCCGGCATACACTTCAATTATACATTATATACTGAATGCATGTCAAGGAGTTAATCCGTTAAAAATAACAGGTTATTAATAAAAATCTTTAAAATAATCTACATTTTATTTACTGAAAAAAAACTGATAAACTATTTCAAATACAAGTCATATATGCTATAATATTATAGCAGACGCGGAGGGATACGTTCACATTTTAATGAACCAGGCAAAAACCTCTGCACACAGTGTATACCTAAGAAAGGTGAGGATAAAAAATGAATTACAGTCTTATGTGCTTTGCTGCATCATATCTTACAGCAGTATATCCGGTAATCGGTGATACAAGAAATATGAAAACTCCGGTTCTCGTAGGAATAATTGCAGTGGTTCTTATTGTTGCATGTCTTGTTCTGAGCGGAAAGCCAAAGAATAAGGATAACGATAAAAAATAAAAAAATTGCCGCCTCTGGCTGAGGTGGCATTTTTTTATTTGTTTCCGGTTAGTTTTTTTCTGTATTCGAGAGCAGCCTGTTCCTGCTTGTTGCTGCCGAACTTATAGTATACACGGTCTTTTATATTATCCGGGAGATACTGCTGGTCAACATAGTGATTTGCATAGTTGTGCGGATATTTGTATCCGATGGCATTTCCGAGCTTCTGTGCACCTGAGTAGTGCCCGTCCTTGAGGTAAGCCGGGATATCTCCGTAATCTCCCTGCCTTACGTCGTTCAGTGCTTCATCTATCGCACAGATTGCACTGTTTGATTTTGGTGAGGTACACATAAGAATTACTGCTTCTGCAAGAGGAATCCGCGCTTCAGGCATTCCGAGCTGCATGGCCGCATCAACGCATGATTTTACAATAGTTATTGCTGAAGGGTAGGCAAGTCCCACGTCTTCGGCTGCAATTACCAGAAGTCTTCTTGCTGCTGATATCAGATCACCTGCTTCAAGAAGCCGTGCAAGATAGTGCAGAGCAGCATTTTCATCAGAACCCCTTATTGATTTCTGAAGTGCAGAGAGGATATTGTAGTGCTGTGAACCGTCACGGTCATAGTTCATATTGCTTCTCTGTGCAAGAAGCTTAACGTTTTCAAGAGTAACACTCACGCCGCTTTCACTGCTGGTTCCTGCCATAAAGCTAAGCTCTGCTGTGTTCATGGCTTTTCGTACATCTCCGCCGCAGGTAAATGATATATGTTCCACAACACCTTCCTCAGGTGTTATTTTTATATCGTTTTCCTTTTCGAGAATTGTGTACGCACGTCTTACGGCCTGAGCAATGTCCTCAGCGCTAACCGGTTTGAATTCAAAAACCGTTGAACGGCTGATTACAGCGTTGAAAACAGCAAAGTAAGGATTTTCGGTTGTTGACGCAATAAGCGTAATCCGGCCGTTCTCTATATATTCAAGAAGGCTCTGCTGCTGTTTTTTATTAAGGTACTGAATCTCATCAAGATAAAGGAGCACACCGTTGCATCCGGCAAATGTTCCTGTTTCAGCGATAACGCTTCTTATGTCATCAGTTGAAGCTGATGTTCCGTTGAGTCTGTAAAGAGACATATTTGTACTCTCTGCGATTATGCGTGCAACGGTGGTTTTTCCGGTTCCTGAAGGTCCGTAGAAAATCATGTTCGGAATTCTGCCGCTGTCAATTATTCTTCTGAGAGGTCTGCCTTCTGAAAGCAGGTGCTTCTGTCCGACTACATCCTCAAGTGTTTTCGGTCTTATCCTGTCTGCTAATGGTGCTGCCATATCAATCTCCTGAAAAAAATATAGTGAAAGTCAGATTTTTTTCTGACTTTCACTTTGTTTCAGGGACTCCTGAGAGTCTCTGAATCTTTATACTGAACGTATGAAAAAATATTCCGTTAGTCTGCTCTGATATCAGTAAAGCGGGTGCTTTGTGCAGATTTCTGTTACGCCTGCTCTGATCTTGTCAGCGTTGCCTTCAAAATCCTTTGCAGCAAGGTACATGAATTCAGCAATCTTGTCCATGTCTGAAGTATCAAGACCTCTTGTTGTAACAGCAGGAGTGCCGACTCTGATACCGCTTGTGATAGTTGGCTTCTGAGGGTCGTTAGGAATAGCGTTCTTGTTTACTGTGATATACACTTCATCAAGTCTGTGTTCAAATTCCTTGCCTGTAAGGTTAAACGGACGAAGGTCAACGAGCATGAGGTGATTGTCTGTACCGCCTGAAACGAGATCAAAGCCTCTTTCAAGAAGACCCTTTGCAAGAGCCTGTGCATTTGCAACTATGTTCTTTCCGTATTCCTTGAATTCAGGCTTGAGAGCTTCACCGAAGCATACAGCCTTGCCGGCGATAACGTGCATAAGAGGGCCGCCCTGTGTGCCAGGGAAAATAGCAGAATTAATCTTCTTTGAGATGTATTCGTTGTTTGTAAGGATAAGGCCGCCTCTTGGTCCGCGGAGAGTCTTGTGAGTTGTTGTTGTTACAACGTCAGCATAAGGTACAGGGCTCTGGTGAACGCCTGCAGCAACAAGACCTGCGATGTGAGCCATGTCAACCATGAGGTATGCGCCTACTGCTCTTGCGATTGATGAAAGCTTTTCAAAGTCGATTGCTCTCGGATATGCAGATGCACCGGCTACGATGAGCTTAGGCTTGCACTTGTTTGCTGCCTTGTAGAGTGCTTCGTAGTCAATGTTTCCGTCTTCGTTTACACCGTAAGGAACAAAGTTGTATACCTTTCCTGAGATATTTGCCGGTGAACCGTGTGTAAGATGTCCGCCTGCGTCGAGTGACATACCCATTACAGTGTCGCCAGGCTGGAGAAGTGCAACGTAAACAGCTGTGTTAGCCTGTGCACCTGAGTGTGCCTGAACATTTGCAAACTTTGCACCGAAGAGTTCCTTTGCTCTCTCGATAGCGATGCTTTCAACTATATCAACGCATTCGCATCCGCCGTAGTAACGCTTGCCCGGGTAGCCTTCAGCATACTTGTTTGTAAGAACAGAACCCATAGCAGCCATAACTTCAGGTGATACGATGTTTTCGCTTGCGATAAGTTCAAGATTTCTTCTCTGACGTCCGAGTTCCTTGTCCATAGCTTCAGCTACAGCCGGATCAGACTTAGCGAGAAAACCGATTGAATCCATAAGATTGTTATACATTGAAACATTCTCCTTAATAAAAAATTAGATATTTTTATTATAACCTAAAACCGGATAAATTACAAGGCAAAATGCACTGAAAAATAAAAATAAATCATGGAGTTGAATTAATTTAATAAAAATGATATAATAGAAGTCAGTTTTTTATACCTGTGCAGTCAGCAGCAGATATATCTGCTTACTGTAAATAACCGAAGGGAGAATAAAAATGTTCGTATCAGACAATTTAAGCGTAAATGAAAAAGGAAATCTTACTATAAACGGTGCAGACACTGTCGCACTTGCAGAAAAGTACGGCACACCTCTCTATGTAATGGATGAGGATATGATCAGAACACACTGCCGCACATTTATAAGCAGCATAGAAAAGTACTATGAAGGAAAAGGCATGGCATGTTTTGCAAGCAAGGCGTTTTCATGTAAGGAAATATATCGCGTGATGCAGCAGGAGGGAATGGGCATTGACGTGGTTTCCGGCGGTGAAATGTACACAGCTTACAAGGCAGGCTTTGATATGTCAAAGGCTGTTTTTCACGGAAACAACAAGACTGAGGAGGAAATCCTCATGGCCGCTGAGTTCGGCGTTGGACGTATAGTAGCTGACAATGTGTTCGAGCTTGATACTCTTGACAGAATAGCAAAGGAAAAGGGTATAAAGTTCCCGGTGCTTCTCAGAATCAAGCCTGGTGTTGATGCCCATACACACAGCTTTATCAGTACAGGTCAGATTGACAGCAAGTTCGGCTTTGCACTTGAAACCGGAGAGGCATTTGAGGCTGTGAAGAAGGTAATCAGCTGTGAAAATATTGAGTTCAGAGGTCTCCACTGCCATATCGGTTCAAGCATTCTTGATACACAGGGCTTCGTGGCAGCAGCTGAGATAATGATGAAGTTTATTAAGCAGATTAAGGATGATCTTTCATTTGAGGTATCAGAACTCAACCTCGGAGGTGGTTTTGGTATCCGTTATGTTGAAAGTGACGATCCTCTTCCGTATGATGAGTTTATGAATGCAGTTGCTTCTGTTGTAAATGCATTCTGCGGGGAAAGCGGAATCACCAGACCGTTTATCCTCATTGAGCCCGGACGTTCAGTGGTGGGCCCGGCAGGAATCACACTTTACACAGCAGGAGGAAGAAAGATTATCCCTGGTATCAGAACATACATCTCGGTTGACGGCGGTATGTGTGACAACCCGAGATACATCCTTTACCAGGCAGAGTACGATGCAGTTGTCGCAAACAAGGCTTCTGAGCCTAAGACTGAAAAGGTTACCATAGCGGGCAGATGCTGCGAGACAGGTGACATGGTAGGAGAAAACATGCCGCTTCAGCACTGTGAGCCTGGTGATATAATTGCTGTGTGTGCTACAGGTGCATACAACTATTCAATGTCATCAAACTACAACAGACTCTGCAAGCCTGCAGTGGTATTTGTTAATTCAGAATCAGACAGACTTGTCGTAAAGAGAGAAACATACGATGACATTATCAGGAATGACATCTGATAAGGGTACAGGTCATGAATGAATGTGATACATGTGCATTTTACGCATATGACGACGAATGGGAAGCATATGTGTGTGAAATGAATATAGATGAGGACGAGTATTCGCGTATTCTCGAAGGGCATTACAAAAGATGCCCGTATTACCGGGACGGCGACGAATACAAAATAGCAGCAAAACAATAGAAACAGGAAACAGTAAATCAGCTCCTGCACATCTGAGGTTCATGCAGTATTGGCAGGCACAGGACCTGATTATGTGATTTCCGCAGAGAGAAAGGAAGATAAAATGAAACTTTTAAAAAAGCTTGCGGCTTTTTCAGCGGCACTGGTGCTTTCAGCCGGTGTGTTTACTGCTGAAAAAACACGTGCAACCACAGTTGAAGATGTACTTCAGGCTGCCAGAGATGCCGGTTTTTCAGAATCATATGTTCAGCAGGGCGCTTCATATATCAGCATGAAGGAATCCGAAAAGGGCAGTGAATACACCTCAGCACAGTATGACAGGATGATTGAAAAGATTAATCAGTATAAAGGCCATGCAGACGATGCGATAAGGGAGTATCTCGGCGGTTCTGAACCGTCAGAGCCTGCAGCACCTGAGGTAAAGCCTTCAGAGGCAGCGCCGTCAGCTCCTGACACACCTTCGGCTCCTGTTCAGGAAAACCAGAGTGCAGGTAATTCCGGGAATTCTTCTGCAGGCAGCTCTCAGGAAAATACAGTTCAGAACAATGCACCTTCACAGCCTTCAGGCAGTAACTTCTCAGAGATGACAAGAGAGGAGCAGGACCGCTATATAGCCGGTATGACGCAGGCTGAGAAGAACCAGATTCTTAAGGAGCTCAGCAGAGACAAACAGCTTGAGATTATAAACGAGGTTATAGAGGCAAGCTCTGATCTCGGAATGAACGTATCACTTGACGGGCTGTCGAAGGATAAAATTGAATACAGTATCAGAAACGAAAACGGAGATGTGGTTGATATTTCGGCAATGGGTGTTGTAATAGATGATACCGGATACAACTACACTGTTCTGTATATCGGTGCAGCCGCTGTTCTTGCTCTGTGCGCCGGCGGATTTGTACTTATGGCATATCTGAACAGAGGGGAAGGGGCAGGAAAGTAATATGTCCGGAAAAAAACAGAAAAAAACACCTGCAGCTGTCCTGTTTGTCACACCGGTTCTGATATTTGCAGTGTGTGTGACACTTACCGCTGTTATCGGCGTTACACCATACAATAAATTTGAAACCTACCTCAGTGTTGCCTTCAGCGACAATATCAGAAGTCAGACATCTGCTGCGGACAGCATAGTAGTAAGCGGCGATATAAATCTCTTCGAGAGGGACAGCAGCGTTTCCGTAAGCAGTACAGGAAAACCGGTTACACCTTCATTTGCGCAGCAGTATGCCATGCTCTCATGTGAGGCTGTGAACATGAATGTTCCGGTGTACTGGGGAAGTTCGGACGAGCTTCTGAAGAACGGAGCATGTCAGATGACATCATCCGCAGTGATAGGAGCTCCGGGCAACACGGTTATTGATGCGCATGTGAACACATTCTTCGCTGATCTTGACAAGCTTAAGGAGGGCGATACCGTTAAGCTTAACACCTCATACGGCGAATTTGTATACAGGGTAAAGACACAGGCTGTTTTTGAGAAAACGGATAAAAAGTACGTTTCACAGGACAAAACAGACAAGCTTACCCTTTATACATGTGTCAGACAGATACTCGGTTCTTCATCACAGAGACTGGCAGTTATCTGTGAACCGGTTGAAAAGAATTTCTATAACTGAGGTGTGAAATGTACAGATTAAGAAACTATATATTATGTGCACTTGCTTCTGTTCTTCTGTTTTTTGCAGCCGCAGGTACGGAAGCCGCTGTAATTGCAGAAAAGTGTGCGCTGAATCCTGAAACGTATCAGACAGTTCTCAGGAAAAATGATGTTTACGGCAAGGTACACAATGAAATAAAAAAACACTTTGAAAGCGAGGAAAATGCAACAGGAATACCTGCTGAGGTATATCTTGAGGCAGTTACTCCGGAATTCTGTGAGATGCTGGTTAATGACAGTATAAATTCAGCTCTTGCAGCAGTCCTTGACGGCCGCGAACATATTGAGTACTCCCGTGATGACAGCTTTGCTCCTCTGAGAGAGTCAGTTGAGAAATTTTTCAGTGACTATGCGGAATCAATTAACTATAAAAAGGATGACGTGTACCGTCAGAAGGTTGATTCAGTCTGTGCGGATGCCGAAGCAGCTGTCCTTGAAACAGCTGATGTATTTCAGTTTTCAAAGATTGAAAAGGCGGGATATATAAAAACGGCGTCACGCGCCGCAGGACTTCTCGGCAGGCTGATGGCTGCCGTACTGGTTGCCGATGCCGTACTTCTGCTGATTCTTGTTTTAGCCAGTATACGAAAAATCACAGGTGTTTTTTACTGGCTCAGTATTTCATTCGGTTCAGTTTCAGTTGTAATGCTTGCACTTGGAATCTGGCTTAAAACATCAGACTTCTTCAGCAGATTTGCGATAAAGGCCTCTCATATTTTCTCTGCTATAACAGGAACATGTATCTGGTACACAGATCTTATTATTACTGTCAATGCAGTACTTCTTGCAGTTTCTGTTCTGTTTATGATTATATTTGCAGTCGCAGGAAAAGAGAAAAAGGATAGTTAGTAAAAACAGTCGTGTCCTGTCAGGCACGGCTGTTTTTTATTTTCTTTAAAAAAATCAGTGTTCCTTAAATTATACTTAAATCTGAATTTACAAGGTTAAATAAAATAAACAAATCGCAGAGTTAAACAGGTACTATATTTATTACTTTATTAGAAAATGCACACAGCGTATTTACACAGCACGTAATTAAATATTATAATTATGATAAGTAAAAATGAAGGCAATATCATTTTTTATTGAAAGGATTGTTTTGCAATGAGTAAAATTAAATCGATTACATCAGCTGTTCTGGCCGGAGTGCTTGCATTTTCTGTATGTTCATCATACGACTGCTTCGGACCGGTCAGCACTGTAAAGGCAGGTCAGCAGCTTGGTCAGATGAACTTTGATGACGGAGTCGGGCTTCCGTGGCATATCTGTGAATCTGAAACCGGAAAGATGGACTTCAAAATCACCGGAGGAAAGTATCAGATTACCATAGTCAATCCGGGCGGTGCCTCAAACGGCGGCGAAGACAGATGGGACTGTCAGTTCAGACACAGAGGACTTAAGATTGTCGCAGGTCATCAGTATGAAATATCATATGAGATAACTTCAACAAATGCCGGACAGTACTACACAAAAATCGGAAACCTTGACGGAAACGTGGAGTTATGGCACAGCAATACCAATGAAGGCGACTTCGGTGCAAACTGGGGAATGATTCAGATTGGTGCAGGAGAGACCAAGAAAGTCAGCATGACCTTTACCACAAACCAGAGCCTTGACGTTGCAGAGTGGGCATTCCATCTCGGCGGCGACGGACAGTATACTCAGGGCGGATGCTTCCCGGCAGGTACAGTAATCACCTTTGACAACATGTCACTCATAGACAAAACGAGCGATGAAAATGACTACAAGTATTCCGACACATGGGAGAGAGCAGATATTCTCACCAATCAGCTCGGATATTTTCCTGACGGTGAAAAGAAGGCTACTCTTCTTTCTGATTCAAAAAAAGCTGTGAAGTTTGAGCTTTACAATTCAGACGGAAAAAAGGTATTTGACGGAAAATCAGAGCCTGCCGGACATGACGCGGATTCTGACGATGACGTTCATATCCTTGATTTTTCTGACTATAACGGTGAAGGCGATGGTTTCTATATTGTTGCCGGAGATTCTGAAAGCCGTGAATTTTCAATAAAGAATAATCTTTATTCAAACATGCTTTATGATTCGCTTAACTATTTTTATCAGAACCGAAGCGGAGTTCCGATAGAAAGTCAGTATATTTCATCAGGAAATCCTTCGGAGCTGGCAAGAGCGGCTGGTCATAATCCTGACAACTGTACTACTGAGCTTGTATGGGGCTATTCGGACAGCTACAGTCTCGATGTTACAGGCGGCTGGTATGATGCCGGTGACCACGGAAAATACGTAGTAAACGGCGGTATATCACTGTGGACCATGCAGAACCAGTATGAGCGTTCACTTCATGTCAAGGGCGTAAATCAGGACCTTTACGGTGACGGTGCCCTTAATATTCCTGAAAGCGGAAACGGAGTTCCTGATATTCTTGATGAGGCAAGGGTTGAACTTGAATGGATGATGTCCATGATGGTTCCTGACGGTTACAGGTATGCAGGAATGGTTCACCACAAGATTCATGATGAAAAATGGACCGGACTTGCAGTTGCACCTGCAGACGATGACAAGCAGAGAATTATAAAGCCGCCTACAACGGCAGCTACACTCAACATGGCAGCGTGTGCAGCTCAGGGCTATCGTCTCTGGAAGGACTTTGACAAAAAGTTTGCTGACACATGTCTTGAAAATGCAAAGAAGGCATACGAAGCTGCAAAGAAAAATCCGTCCATGTATGCACCTCTCGATGAATCAACCGGCGGCGGCGCATATGGAGACAATCACACAGATGATGAGTTTTACTGGGCGGCAGCTGAGCTTTACCTTGCTACAGGTGACAAGTCATACTATAAGGATATGACTGATTCCGAATATGCGTTTTCTGTTGAAACCGAGCTTAACGGCGGGGAGGACAACGGAGTTTCAGGATGCTTTGACTGGGGAAATGTTGCTGCTCTCGGAACGATGTCACTTGCAACGGTTCAGGAAGGTCTCTCGGACAAGGAAATCAAAAAAATAACAAAGAGCTTTGAGGATGCAGCTGACTATTTTACAGATGTTGAAAAAAGCCAGGGATACGGCGTTCCTATGACAGCATCTGAAGTTGCTGCCGCAGGAGGCGGAACAGTGCATGGTTATCCGTGGGGTTCAAATTCATTTGTAGTGAATACTGCCGTTATCATGGCGTATGCATACGATCTTACAGGAGAAAAATCATATATTGACGGTGCAAGGGAAGCACTTGACTATATAATGGGAAGAAACCCTCTTGACAACTGCTACGTAACAGGCTATGGTACACACAGCTCAAAAAATCCTCACCACCGCTGGTGGTCAAATCAGGTTGATGACAATTTCCCTTCAGCTCCTGCCGGAGTTCTTGTAGGCGGACCTAACTCAGGACTTCAGGATCCGTGGGTACAGGGACTTGGCTGGATACCGGGCGAAAATGCACCTCAGCTCTGCTATGTGGACCATATCGAGGCGTGGTGTACAAACGAATGTACAATTAACTGGAATGCTCCGCTTGCGTGGATGACAGGCTTCTTTACTGATGAACCGATAAGGGATGTCAGTGCACTCAGATATGACGACGGCTCAGATGAGGATGAAACAGAAGATGACGAACCGGCTGTAACAAAGAAGCAGTCAACCGGAAGCAGTAAAAAGGAACAGACAAGGAATACTTCGGATGATGACGGTTCTGATTCTGATGATAAAGCAGACAGGAGCTTTATCGAAGTATGCAAGGATATATTTATGTACATAGGTGCCGGCGTTGTAGGTATTCTTGTTCTCATCGGACTTGTCAACGGAATAGTGACTGTTGTTAAGGCATCACTCAGAAAAAAGAAGAATAACAGCGGTACAGATGATAAAAAATAAGCTTCGTCATACAAAAAACAAATTCACAGCATAACATGAATTAACAAAAATACAATTTTCATTATAAGGCAGATGGAATGACTAAATTTCATCTGCCTTTTTGTATGCCGGCAATTAATTTGCATGATAGTGTATTAAGTTTGCACGATATATCATTGAAATAAAAAAAGTGATGCTGTATAATGAAATCATCAACAATGGTTTATAAAATATCAGGCATTAATTTATTCGTTTTTTACAAAAAAATAATTAAGAGGTTTGTTGCACAAAATACTATCGCAGATGCCTGACGTTAGTGTCGTGTGCAGAATAATACGGAGGTTTAAAAACATGAACAAAAAGGCTATCAAAGCAGCTGCTTTCTGTCTTTCAGCAGCTATGTTCTCAGCAGCATTAATTCCTTCAGCAGCAGATTTCAGATCTGTAATTCAGAGCAGCGTTGTTTACGCTGAAGCTGGTCAGGATCTCATCAAGAACCCTGACTGTGACACAAAGGACAAGTACGGTCTTTATCTTGACGGCGGTGCCAAGGCTAAGCTCACAGCTTCTGACGGATGCCTCGACGTTGCTATCACAGAAGTTGGTGAACTCAACTACGGTGTACAGTTAAACTACCCTATCATCCCGCTTTACAAGGGTGCCAAGTACGAACTCAGCTTTGATATCAAGACAGACTGCCCGAGATATACAGAAGCAATGATTCAGATGGACGGCGGCGACTATCGTTCATATGTATGGGTTGACTGCGACGTTACAGAAGAATGGCAGACAGTTAAAAAGACATTCACTATGGAAGAAGACGATGATATCGCTTCAAAGCTCTGCTTCAACATGGGTAACGAATCAGAAGCAAAGAACGACAAGCTCAAGCTTGATGAATATCTTACAACACCTCATCACTTCTATGTTGACAATGTACATGTAACAATCATTGATGACAGTGATGTTGACTACGATGCAGGCAAGGCTCCTGAAGCTCCTGTTCTTACAAACCAGCTCGGATATCTTCCTGAAGCTGACAAGGTAGCAGTTATCAGAATGACAGACGCTCTCAAGGGTCTCGATGTTCCTGAAGAATTCTCAGTAGTAAACAAGGCAACTGATGAAGCTGTATTTACAGGCAAGCTTTCAGAGGCAGTTGAAAACAAGTCAGCTAAGGAAACAAACTACTATGCTGATTTCTCTTCAGTAAAGACAGAAGGCACATACTACATCCAGTGCGGTCCTGCAAAGTCATACGAATTCAAGATCGGCAAGGATGTTTACAATGACGTTCTCGATGCTTCAGTTTACATGCTCTACACACAGAGATGCGGTACAGCAGTTGAAGGCGATGCAATGACACATGCTGCATGTCACACAGGTGAAGCAACAGTTTACGGTACAGACAAGAAGATTGACGTAACAGGCGGCTGGCATGATGCCGGTGACTACGGCAGATACGTAGTTCCTGCTGCTCAGACAGTAGCTGACCTTATGCTTGCTTACTCAGCAAACAAGTCAGTATTCGGTGACAATACAGGTATTCCTGAGAGCGGAAACAATGTTCCTGATATCCTTGATGAAGCACGTTACGAACTCGAATGGATGCTCAAGATGCAGGACAAGGAAACAGGCGGTGTATACCACAAGGTTTCATGCGCTAACTTCCCTGGTATGACAGCAATGCCTGAAACAGAAAAGAAGCCTCTTATCGTAACACCTGTTTCAACAACAGCTACAGCTGACTTCTGTGCTGCTATGGCTATGGCTTCAGAATACTATGCTGATATAGATGCTGATTTCGCTTCAAAGTGTCTTGACGCTGCAAAGTCTGCATGGGCATTCCTCGAAGCTCATCCTGAATTCATCTTCAAGGATCAGGCTCCGGACATCACAACAGGTGAATACGGCGACAAGTCAGACGAAGACGAAAGATACTGGGCTGCATGCCAGATGTACAGAGCTACGGGCGATGCAAAGTACATGGAAAGCATCACATATACAAAGACAGGTCTTGGCTGGGCTAACGTTGGTACATTCGGTACTATAGCTTACCTCACAATGGACGAATCAAAGCAGGACGCAGCTCTTAAGGAGAAGATGGAAAACTCAATCTTCAAGCAGGCTGATTCATATCTTGCAAGTGCAAAGAAGAATCCTTACGGCGAAGCACTCGGCGGATACTTCTGGGGCTGTAACATGGACGCTGCAAACGGCGGTCTTGTTCTCAACTTCGCAGAAACACTTGATTCAACAAAGGGCTATGCAAAGGCTGCTTCAGAGCAGATCAACTACCTCCTCGGAAAGAACCCTCTCGGTTATTCTTTCGTAACAGGTTACGGTACAGTTGCTGCTGAAAATCCACACCACAGACCATCACTCGCAACAGGCAAGTGTGTTCCTGGTATGCTCGTAGGCGGTCCTAACTCAGAACTTCAGGATACAAAGGCTGAAGCATTCCTCGCTGATGCACCTCCTGCAAAGTGCTGGCTCGATAACTCAGACAGCTACTCAACAAACGAAATCGCAATTTACTGGAACTCACCATTCACAGCTCTTCTTGCTGAAGTAATTGCAAATGCTGAAGGCACAGCTGTTACACCTCCTTCAGTTGATCCTACAACACCTCCTTCAGACGATCCGACAACACCTCCTGCAGAAGGCGTAATCCTCGGTGACCTTGACGGTGATACAAAGGTTGATCTTACAGACCTCAGCATCATGGCTGTAAAGCTCGTTGACAAGAAGACTTTTGAAGGCGATATGAAGACTGCTGCTGACGTTGACAAGAGCGGTGTGGTTGACCTCGCTGACCTTGCAACTTTAAGACAGTTCATCTCAAAGGTAATTGACAAGTTCTGATTATAATATATTCGCTGCACAGGCAGTAAACAGTTTTTAAAATATCAGCATGCTGAATGTTCAGCATGCTGTCAGAAAAAGACCGGAACGGGTTTTCGTTCCGGTCTTTTTTTTGTAAAAAAAGCTTTTATTTTCAGATTCATTGTGCTATAATATATAAGTATATAGTAAACAGGTGCAGTAAACGCAGATAATAAACTGCGTTCATTATAATTCTTATGTTTACTTTAAGTCCTGCTGCAGACGGACATCTGTACCGCAGATTTTTCAGGACAGCATAAATAAAATAAATATGGTGAGATGCGGGTTTCAGTCTGCAGTTCACTATGATTTATTACAGTGAATGACCGTTCATACACCGTCTTTCACCGTAAATATACTACAATACAATCGGAGGTTTTTACTATGAGAGCAGTTATAACTGTAATAGGTAAAGATAATGTCGGCATATTAGCCAAGGTAAGTTCAGTATGCGCAAAGTACAACGCAAATGTTACTGAAGTTACACAGTCAGTTATGCAGGATCTTTTTGCAATGATTATGCTTGCTGATATTTCATCACTTAACAACGAGTTTGTTAAGCTCGCTGATGAAATGACAGCACTTGGCGAGGAACTTAACTTATCAATTCACACTATGCATGAGGATATTTTCAACTCAATGCACAAGATCTGATAAAAGGAGCAATTATTAATGTTAAACTCATATGATATTCTTGAAACTATCCGAATGATTCAGGATGAATGTCTTGATATCAGAACGATAACCATGGGTATCTCACTCCTTGACTGTATTGACAGCGATATTGACAGGGCGTGTGATAAGGTATACAACAAGATTGTAACAAAGGCTAAGAATCTTGTTAAGACAGGCGAACAGATTGAAAAGGAATACGGTATTCCGATTATCAACAAGAGAATTTCCGTAACACCTATCTCAATGATCTGTGCAGCCTGTGACACAAAGGATCCGGTTAAGTTCGCACTTACTCTCCAGAAGGCTGCAGACCAGTGCGGAGTAAACTTCATCGGCGGATATTCAGCTCTGGTTCAGAAGGGCTTCAGTGCAGGTGATCTTGAACTCATCAACTCAATTCCTGAGGCACTTTCAAGAACACAGAACATCTGTTCTTCAGTAAACGTAGGTTCAACAAGAACAGGTATCAACATGGATGCTGTAAAGCTCATGGGTGAGATAGTTAAGAAGTCAGCTGAAGTAACTGCTGACCGTGACTGCATCGGACCAGCAAAGCTTGTTGTATTCTGCAATGCAGTTGAAGACAATCCGTTCATGGCAGGTGCGTTCCACGGTGTGGGTGAACCGGACTGTGTAATCAATGTCGGTGTATCAGGTCCTGGTGTTGTCCGTGCAGCCGTTTCAAAGTATCCTGATGCAGATATTTCACAGATTGCTGATGTAATCAAGAAGACTGCATTCAAGATTACACGTATGGGACAGCTTGTTGGTTCAAGAGCATCAAAGATGCTCGGCGTACCGTTTGGTATAGTTGATCTTTCTCTTGCACCTACACCTGCTGTAGGCGACAGTGTTGCATATATCCTTGAGGAACTCGGTCTTGAAACATGCGGTATTCACGGAACAACTGCCGCACTTGCTCTTCTTAACGACGCAGTTAAAAAGGGCGGCGTAATGGCTTCTTCACATATCGGCGGACTTTCAGGTGCGTTTATTCCTGTTTCTGAGGATGCCGGCATGATTGCTGCCGCAGAGTCAGGTGTTCTTCAGCTTGACAAGCTTGAAGCAATGACAGCTGTATGCTCAGTAGGTCTTGACATGATTGTTATTCCTGGTGAAACAACACCATCAACTATCTCAGCAATTATCGCTGACGAAGCATGTATCGGTATGGTTAACAACAAGACAACTGCTGTACGAGTTATTCCTGCCATCGGCAAGAAGGAAGGCGATGTTCTCGAATTCGGCGGACTTCTCGGACATGCTCCTGTAATGAAGCTTCACGAAGGATCAGCAGAAAAGTTCATATCACGCGGCGGAAGACTTCCTGCTCCTATGCACAGCGTAAAGAACTAATCTGATTTTTTCTGTGGGGTAATATGATGGAAAACTTAGTTAATAAAATTATTGAAATAGACTCACAGGCCGACCAGCGTCTTAATGACGCTGAGTCAGCAAGTGAAAAGCTTCTTGCCCGGTCAGAACAGGAAGCTGATGATCTCAGGGAAAGTCTTAAAAAAAGAGCAGATAACCGTATGGAAAAGATACGTGATTTTCACCGTATGGAAACTGAGGATGCCTTAAGCAGAATCAGCGAGGAATGCTCTGAACAGATAAAAAAGCTCGATGAGGCTTTTGAAAACACACATGTTTCCATTGAAGAAAGTATTTTTAATACGATAGTAGGTGGGAAGAGTGATTAAATACACTACCAATGCCACAGTAGCGCGTACTAAGGCGATGCACGGTAAAATGCTGAAGGATTCCGACTACAAAGAGCTTGCGGGCCGCAGATCGGTTTCAGAAGCAGCTGAATATCTGAAAAAGAGCACTCACTATTCAGGTGCCCTTGCGAACGTAAATACAGCAACTGTTCACAGAGGTTATCTTGAATCAGTTATCAGGAGATATTCGTTTGACAGATATATTTCCATGTGTGATTTTCAGCAGCTCAGAAAGGAAGAATTCTATAATTATCTTGTGGTTCTGTCAGAAATCCGTGAGATTCTCAGTGTAATTCTTCATATAAACGCTGACTCAAGCCACGAGTACATTACCGCTATGCCGGCATATCTCATCAACAAAACCGGTTTCAGTCTCATTGAACTTGCAAAAGCCAAGTCATTTAAGGAAATGACGGCTGTTCTTCGTCATACGAGGTACTGGCAGGTTCTGAAAAATATTAAGTGCGATGAAAACGGACATGTTGATTATCTCAACTGTGAGATAATGCTCAGAACATATTATTACAGCTGGCTTACGGAGACGATTCAGAAAAACTTTCCGCGCGCAACTGCAGAGGAACTTCTGACGCAGATAAAGACACAGATTGACCTTATAAACATTATCAATGCTTACAGAATGAAAAAGTACTACGGTCTTTCGAGTTCTGAAATAGAAAGCAGACTGCTCCCTTTCTACAGAAAGCTTAGCAAAAAAGCCAGAGTAACGCTTTTTGAAAATGACAACAGCGAGGATTTCCTTAAGGAATTTTCAAAAACATACTACGGCAGGGATATTGACTTTGAACATCCGGAAAATTTTGAAACAGAGATAGGAAAGCTTCAGGCACGCATGGCTTCCAGGTCTCTTGCTTTTTCACAGAATCCTGCGGTAAGTATCTACTCGCTGGCATATCTGAACGATGTTGAAGTGAAAAATATCATCAATATTATCGAGGGTATAAGATACGGCAGAGATGCAGAAGTCATTCTAAGCCATGTAATACCAACATAATACAGTCCGCAGCCTTATGCTGCAGTACTGTACTATAGATGAATATGAAGAGGAGGGATTATAAATGTCAATTGAAAAAATGCAGCTTGTCAATATAGCCGGAAAAGTCTCTTCACTTGACAGGGTAATAGAGGCTTGTCTTAAAAGCGGTTGTTTTCATATAGAACCTGCACAGAGCGGAACTGATGCTGATGAAAGCGGATTTTCACTTCTTCATGAAGAAAATCCTTATCTTGAGCCTCTTGAAACTCTTGTTGGCACAGATTTCGGCGGTCAGATAAAGTTCTCTGAAACATCATTTGATGATATTATTTCGGAAACTCCTGAGGAACTGAAGAAGTATGTGTCAGAAACCAGCAGCAGTATGAATTCTCTGCTTGCCCGGATATCCGAAACAAAAAACAGCATACTGCAGTATGAACAGATTATGTCGCAGCTTAAGCACCTTCACGGTCTTGACATAGACATGGAGAAGCTTTCAGGCTGTAAGCATATCAGGGTTCGTTTCGGAAAGCTTCCTGCTGACAGCTATAACAAGCTGGAGTATTACGGCAATGATTCATTTACATTTGTTTATTATGATGTTGATGCGGATTACTACTGGGGAATGTATTTTGCTCCGATAGATCTGCTTGCAAAGGCAGATAAAATCTTTTCGGATTTATATTTTGAGAGAATCTGGCTTCCTGATTATGTTACAGGTAAACCGGACAGGGAAATAGAAGATATAAACATTAAGTACAAAGAGGCACAGGCTGAATATGAGAAGCTTGAGAAGTGCCGCCAGAATCTGATTGACACAGAAAAAGACAGGATTAACAAGGTATTCTGCAGACTCAGATATCTTTATGACAGCTTTGAACTTCGTTCGAAAGTTGCTGTTATGAAAGATAACTTCCTGATGGTTGGATTTGTTCCCGAAAAGGAAACATCAGGGTTCAGTGAGAAAGCAGGCAGGATACCGGGTGTATCCGTAGTTATAAAACCGCCTGACTCAGACAGTAATCTGAAGGTGCCGGTAAAGCTTAAAACGAACAGGTTTACAAATCCGTTTTCGCTTTTTGTTGAAATGTACGGGCTTCCGTCGTATGACGGATTTAATCCGACAACACTTGTTGCCATTACCTATACACTTCTTTTCGGCATAATGTTCGGCGATCTTGGCCAGGGACTGGTAATATCCATACTTGGTGCAATACTTTACAAAAAAACAAAAAACAAACTGTGCGCTATAATTTCACGCATTGGTTTGTCAAGCGCTTTCTTCGGTCTTGTATTCGGTTCAGTGTTCGGCTTTGAACACGCTCTGGATCCGATGTACAGAGCCATGGGATTTGAAGAAAAACCGTTTGAAGCAATGGACAACGTTAATGTTGTACTCGGTGCGGCAATAGGAATTGGTGTTGTTCTTATAATAATATCAATTATTATCAATATAGTCGCTTCACTGAAGAAAAAGGAATTTGAAACGGCTCTTTTCGGAAACAATGGTGTTACGGGACTGGTATTCTATTCTGCGATTCTTTACGCAGCTGTTTCGCTGTTAATTGCCGGAAAAAATGTTTTCAGTCCGGTCTATGTAATTTTCCTTCTTGTTCTTCCGCTTGTTATCATGCTTTTCAGGGAACCTCTCGGATGTATGGTCAGCGGCAGAAAGTTTAAATCAGAAGGAGTCGGGGACTTCATAGCTTCAAACTTCTTTGAAGTCTTTGAATTCTGTCTCGGATATGTTACAAATACACTTTCATTCGTAAGAATAGGCGGTTTCGTACTTTCACATGCAGCTATGATGTCAGTTGTTATGCTGCTTTCTGACATGTTCCGGAGTGCGTCACCTGTAATAGTTGTTCTCGGTAATATATTCGTAATAGGTATGGAGGGCATGCTTTCAGGAATACAGGTACTCAGACTTGAATTCTATGAGATATTCTCAAGATGCTATGACGGAGACGGAAAGGCATTTGAACCTGTATCAGTTAATTACAGCCCTGATATACAGTAAAAACTTTTTGCGTTTACCATTGTAAATGAAGAAAAATAAACTGAATTCAGCCCTGGTCAGAAATCTCATGACGGGTGCTGTATAATAACAGAAACGGAGTAATTATTATGAACTTTATAGAACTTGCTTTAATGCCACTTTTAATTCTTTGCATTATATCATTACCATTCATTGCTCTTTTAAACAAGAGAAGATCACCTAAGAAGACAAGAAATGCAGTAATCCTTAACCTCTGCTCATTCTTTGCAGTTATGGCTCTTGCAGTTATCTGTCCTGTAGGCGGACTTATCAGCGCTGAAACAGCTGATGCTGCAGCTCAGGCAGTAAACTCAAATGCAGGTCTTGCATATATCGCTGCTGCTCTTGCAGTTGGTCTTGGCTCAATCGGATGCGGTATCGCCGTTGCTTCAGGTGCTCCTGCAGCTATCGGTGCTGTTGCTGAAGAACCAAAGTCATTCGCAAAGTCACTTATCTTCGTTGCACTCGGCGAAGGTGTTGCACTTTACGGCTTCATTATCGCATTTATGATTATCGGTAAGGTTTGATTTTTTATGAAATTCTTTCTTATCAGTGATAATATTGATACGCTGATGGGTATGAGACTCAGTGGTATTGAGGGTGTTGTTGTTCATGAAAAGCATGAGGTAAGGGATGCTCTCAACAAGGCGCTTCAGGACAGTCAGATTGCAGTAATCCTGATTACACAGAAGCTTATTACAGAGTCTTCGGAGCTTGTTTATGACCTTAAACTCAACAGAAAGTATCCTCTTATTGTTGAGATTCCGGACAGACACGGTTCATCACATATCTCATCAGCAATTTCCCAGTACGTACGTGATGCGGTCGGAATAAAAATCTGACATGCAGCGTTAAAAAACATTTCCCCCGCCTTTTGAGGGATGGGGGAATTTTTCCTTAAAGGAGTCTGGTGTTATGAATGACAGTAATCTTACAGAATTTATAAATGCAGTCAATTCAGAAGTTGACAGCAGGATTGAACTCATAAATGAACAGGCTGAAGTAAAGAGAAAGGAAATGCTTGAGTCTGCTGAAAATGAGGCTCTCAATGATGCATACAGCAGGATAAAGAGCTGTGTATCGGAAGAAAAGTATAAGAGCAGAATGACAGTTTCAAAGGCAGAGCAGGAGGCAAGAATAAAAGTTCTTACCCATCGCGAGAGCCTTGTAGGGAAAATCTTCACTTCTGTTAATGACAGGCTTAACGACTTTACAAAGAGCAAAGCCTATGATGCTTTTCTTTCAGGCCTTATTTCAGGTGAAAAAACGGATGAGAATACAACAGTATTTCTTCGCGAGGAAGATATGAAATATGAGGAAATGCTTCGCGCCATCGCCGGTACAGCATGTACATTCGCGGCAGACAGCAGTATTGTATACGGAGGCCTGTCAATTTATGACAGAGTTTCTTCAGTTCTTGTAAACAAGACTATAGACAATATGCTTGAGGAACAGAAGAAGGATTTCGGATCAAATTACAGACTTGCCTGAGAAGTCAGGCGGTCACTGTATTATGTGCTGATTCTGACGGAAAGGCGCATGTGCGGGGCTACAAATATATTATCGGGGGTGCATTATGCAGAACGTTGTTTTTTCAATCAACGGACCGGTTGTAAAAGTAAAAGACACTAAGGATTTTTCAATGCTTGAAATGGTTTATGTAGGTGAAAAGCGTCTTATCGGCGAAGTAATCGGCATAACAAGCGAATTTACTACTATCCAGGTATATGAAACAACTACAGGACTTAAGGTCGGAGAACCTGTTTATCAGACAGGGGCACCTATGTGCGCTACTCTGGGTCCTGGTATTATATCAAATATTTTTGACGGTATCGAGAGACCTCTCAGACGAATTGAGGAGATTTCGGGAGGCGCCTTTATTGCAGAGGGTGCGAACGTTGACTCGCTTGACACTGAAAAGGAATATGAAACCGAGATAAAGGTTTCAGTCGGTGATTATCTCAGGGGTGGTCAGATATATGCAGAATGTCAGGAAACATCAGTTATCAGACATTACTGTATGCTTTCACCTCTTCTTGAAGGTGAGGTTATCTCTGTAAATGAAAACGGAAACTACAGAATAAACGATACTGTCTGTGTTATCAGAGACAAAAAGGGAAAGGAGATTCCTCTTACTCTCTGTCAGAAATGGCCTATCAGACAGCCACGTCCGGTTGCTGAAAGAAAGCTTATTTCAAGACCGCTTATTACAGGACAGCGTGTAATAGACACTATTCTTCCTATTGCCAAGGGAGGTACAGCAGCTATCCCTGGCGGTTTCGGTACAGGAAAGACAATGACTCAGCACCAGCTTGCCAAGTGGTGCGATGCTGATATCATCGTATATATCGGATGCGGAGAGCGCGGCAACGAGATGACTCAGGTTCTTGAGGAATTTTCAGAGCTTATCGACCCTAAGACAAACCGTCCTCTTACAGACCGTACAGTACTTATTGCAAATACATCAAACATGCCGGTAGCAGCCAGAGAAGCATCAATCTATACAGGTATAACACTTGCTGAATACTATCGTGATATGGGCTACCACATCGCTATTATGGCTGACTCAACATCAAGATGGGCAGAGGCGTTAAGAGAAATTTCAGGACGACTTGAGGAAATGCCTGCGGAAGAAGGTTTCCCAGCATATCTTCCTTCACGACTTTCAGAGTTCTATGAACGTGCCGGCTATATGGAGACACTTTCAGGAAAAGAAGGCTCAGTTACCGTTATCGGTGCCGTTTCACCGCAGGGCTCAGATTTCTCTGAACCGGTTACACAGAACACCAAGCGATTTGTACGCTGCTTCTGGACACTTGACAAGTCACTTGCCTACGCAAGACACTATCCGGCTATCAACTGGACAACAAGCTACAGTGAATATACAGAAGACCTTACGGACTTTTACAGAAAAAACGCAGGAGAGGACTTTATGGAGTGCCGTCAGGAGATTTCCAATATTCTTGTTGAGGAAAACAAGCTTATGGAAATCGTTAAACTCATCGGTTCAGATGTACTTCCTGATGACCAGAAGCTCATTATAGAGATTGCAAGAGTGGTTCGTGTAGGCTTCCTTCAGCAGAATGCCTACCATAAGGATGATACCTATGTACCTCTTAAGAAACAGCTTCTTATGATGAAAACGATACTTCATCTTTACTCAGAGTCAAAGAGAGTTATTGCAGCCGGAAAACCGGTGAGCCTTATTGTAAAGTCAGGCATTATGGAAAAGGTTATCAAGATGAAGTATGACATTCCTAATGACAGACCGGAGCTGTTTGACAGCTACTTCACGGAAATAACTGATGTTTTAAACAATCTTAAGGAAGACGATGAATGGAGGACTGAAAAATGAGTATACAGTACATTGGTCTTAATCAGGTTTCAGGTCCGCTTATCGCTCTTGAAAATGTACACGGAATAGGCTATGAGGAAGTTGCCTCAATCAGACTTGAAGACGGAACGGAACGTATCGGAAGAGTTGTTGAGATTTCCGGTGATAAGGTAATTCTTCAGGTCTTTGAAGGTACAAAGGGTCTTTCACTTACCAATACAAGAACATCATTTACAGGAAAGCCTCTTGAAATACCGCTTTCAAAGGATATTCTCGGACGTGTATTCAACGGTGCGGGAAAACCGATAGATAATCTTGGCTATATTTATCCTGAGAAGTTTGCTGATATCAACGGCAAGCCTCTTAATCCGGTTTCACGAACATATCCGAGAAACTATATAAGAACCGGCGTTTCATCAATTGACTGTCTTATGACACTTATCAGAGGACAGAAGCTTCCAATTTTCTCAGGTTCCGGTCTTTCACACAACAAGCTTGCGGTTCAGCTTGTAAGACAGGCTCAGATTGCTGATGAAAGCGGTCAGGAGTTCGCTGTTGTATTCGGTGCGATGGGCGTAAAAAATGACGTTGCTGACTACTTCAGAAAGAGCTTTGAGGAAAGCGGCGTTCTTCAGAACGTTGTTATGTTTATGAATCTTGCCAATGACCCTATCATTGAGAGAATTCTTACACCAAGATGTGCTCTTACAGCAGCTGAGTATCTTGCATACGAAAAGAATATGCATATTCTTGTTATTCTTACAGATATGACTTCCTATGCCGAGGCACTCCGTGAGTTCAGCTCATCAAAGGGTGAGATTCCGGGACGTAAGGGTTATCCTGGTTATCTTTATTCTGATCTTGCCTCACTTTATGAGAGAGCAGGTATCGTTAACGGCTCGACAGGAAGTGTTACACAGATTCCTATACTGACAATGCCGAACGATGATATTACTCATCCTGTTCCTGACCTTACCGGATATATCACAGAGGGTCAGATAGTATTTGACAGAAACCTTGACCAGACAGGTATCTATCCGGCGATTTCTGTACTTCCTTCACTTTCACGTCTTATGAAGGACGGTATCGGTGAGGGTTACACTCGTTCCGACCACTCAGCTGTCGCCAACCAGCTTTTTGCATGCTATGCGAAGGTTCAGGAGGCGCGTTCACTTGCAGCGGTTATCGGTGAGGAGGAACTCTCTGATACAGACAGACAGTATATGGTTTTCGGCGTACAGTTTGAAAAGCACTTTATCAATCAGGGCTTTGAGGAAAACAGAACCATTGAGCAGACCCTTGATCTCGGATGGTCTCTGCTTTCACTTCTTCCTAAGTCAGAGCTTGACCGAGTTGACGAAAAGCTTCTTAACGAAAAATATGTTGAGAACGCAGCAAAGATATTTCTTGATTAAGGAGATGATCAGGTGACTGAACAGATATTTCCTACCAAAGGTAACCTTATAAAGGCAAGAAAGGATCTTGCTCTTTCAAGACTCGGCTACGAGCTGATGGACAGAAAGAGAAATATTCTCATAAGAGAGCTCATGCAGCTTGTTGATTCTGCAAATGAAATCAGATTTGATATAGAAAAGACATATGAGGATGCCTACAGGGCTCTTCAGGAGGCGAACGTTCGTCTTGGTGTTGTTGAGACATTTGCAAAGTCTGTTCCTGTTGAGGATACACTTTCAGTCAGCTACAAAAGCGTTATGGGTGTTGATATTCCGGTGGTTGATATTAATCCGGTACGTCACACTGCTCCTTTCGGCTTTTACGATACTGATTCAAGTCTTGACGAGGCCTATATTCTTTTTGCAAGAGTTAAGGAGATGACAGCAAGACTTGCTGAGGTTGAAAACGGTATTTACAGACTTGCCGTCGCAATCAGAAAAACGCAGAAGAGAGCCAATGCTCTTAAAAATATTCTTATACCAAAGTTTATAGGTATATCGAAGTTTATCAGTGACAGCCTTGAGGAAAAGGAGAGAGAGGAATTCTCAAGACTTAAGGTTATCAAAACCCAGAAATCAAAAAAGACGGAGAATAATTGATGTTATTATCAGCAGAAAACATTTCGAAAAACTATGGTATGAAACAGCTTCTTGACGGTGTTTCAGTTTATCTTAATGAAGGTGACAGAATAGGTATTATCGGTATCAACGGTACGGGAAAGAGCACTCTTCTCCGTATCCTTGCAGGCGCATCACACCCGGACAGCGGCAGTATCTCGGCAAAGCCTAACCTTCAGATTTCATATCTTCCTCAGGATCCTGATATGAATGATGACTTCACTGTAACGGAGCAGGTACTTTCAGATATGCCTGCCGGATACCGCGAGGTTCATGAGTATGAAGCAAAGTCAATGCTTGACAAACTTGGTATTTCTGATTTTTCTGCAAAGATAGGTACTCTGTCAGGAGGCCAGAGAAAAAGAGTGGCGCTTGCAGCTGCTCTTATCCATCCGGCTGATGTTCTTATACTTGATGAGCCTACCAACCACCTTGACAGTGAGATGGTAACATGGCTTGAAAACCGCCTGAAAAAATTCTCCGGCGGTATTATCATGATTACTCATGACAGATATTTTCTTGAGAGAGTTGTAACAAGAATTGTGGAGCTCTCCCGCGGAAAGCTCTATACATACGAGGCTAATTTTTCAAAATATCTTGAGCTTAAGGCTCAGCGTGAGGAAATGGCAGAGGCTTCGGAAAGAAAGCGTCAGTCTGTTTTGAGACGTGAGTATCAGTGGATTATGCGTGCTGCAAGGGCAAGAGGCACCAAGAGCAAGGACAGAATCGAGAGATACTACGACCTTAAAAACCAGTCAGGTCCTGAGTACGATGACACGGTTAAGATTTCAGCACTTTCAAGCAGACTGGGCAGAAAGACGATTGAACTCAGGAACATATCAAAAAGCTACGGAGACAGAAAGGTTATCGATAACTTTTCATATATTATACTCAGAAATGACCGAATCGGTATTATCGGACATAACGGAGCGGGAAAGTCGACACTTCTCAATATGATTGCCGGGAGACTTGCGCCGGACAGCGGTGAGGTTGATACAGGTGAAACAGTAAGCATCGGATACTTTACGCAGACCTCAGGTGAACTTGACCCTGATAAAAAAGTATTTGATTTTATTCACGACATATCCGATTCTGTAAAAACATCTGAAGGAACTTTTTCAGCTTCACAGATGCTTGAGCGTTTTCTGTTCTATCCTGATCTGCAGCAGAGCCTTATCGGCAGACTCAGCGGCGGTGAGAAAAGAAGACTTTATCTCCTCAGTATTCTCATGGAAGCTCCGAATATACTTCTTCTTGATGAGCCTACAAACGACCTCGACATAGAGACTCTGAGAATCCTTGAGGACTACATAGATGAGTTCCCGGGAGCTGTAATATCTGTTTCCCACGACAGATACTTTCTTGACAAGGTTGCACAGTCAGTTTTTGAGGTTGAGGACAACGGAAACGTTGCATGCTATACAGGAAACTACAGTGACTGTATCGAAAAGAAGGCGGAAGCCGGAAAGACTGAAAAAACTCATACAGCAGCTTCATCATCAGGTTCTGCTGCTCAGGACAGCGGACGCGGTCAGCATGCTCTTAAGTTTTCCTTTAAGGAGCAGAGAGAGTACGAGACTATTGATGCTGATATAGAAGCACTTGAAAACAGTATAGCCGAATGCGAGGCTGAAATGGCAGCTCAGACAAGTGACTACGTTAAGCTCCAGGAGCTTACGGACAGAAAAGCAGAGCTTGAGGCTGAGCTTGAGGCCAAAACGGAAAGATGGCTCTATCTGAATGACCTTGCAGACAGAATAGAAGCCGAAAAGAAAAAATAAACAGATTAAGGAAACGGTGATAAAAACGGATATCCGGCATTTACGGATATCCTGAGGGGGTAAAGGGAGTAAATCCCTTTACCCCTGCGCTGATTTTTGCGGAAACCGGCGCTTCCGTAAGGGTTTAATATGAAAAAAATACTTGTAGTTGAAGACGATGAGATGCTCAACAGAAATATTGAATATTCACTGACTTCTGAAGGATATGATGTTACTACTGCATTTTCAATATCAGAAGCAGAGGAAAAATACAGTGATGCACAGCTTATACTTCTTGACGTTATGCTTCCGGACGGCAGCGGAATGGATTTCTGCAGGATGATAAACCGCAGGTCAAGACAGCCTGTCATTTTCCTTACTTCATGTGATGAAGAAGAGGACATAGTAAAGGGACTTGACTGCGGAGCAGATGACTATCTTACCAAGCCCTTCAGACTCGGGGAGCTTCTCTCAAGGGTCAGGGCAGTATTCCGCAGATGCTATTCCGGGCCGGCGGAGGAGACTAATCTTACGTCACTTGAACAGAAGCTTCTTGAATATCTTATGCTTAACAGGGAGCACTATGTAACAAGGGAGCAGATTCTTGAAAATCTGTGGGATTCCAGAGGGAACTTCGTTAACGACAATACTCTTTCCGTAACAATCAGCCGCCTTCGTGAGAAGCTTACTGACGGAAAGATTGTTACCAGAAGGGGAATGGGATACAAATGGACGCAGCAGACAGATTTATAAACAACAGAACTCCCCGCAGAATTGTGATGACTTTTATTCTTGTCTTTGCAGTTATGACCGCGGTATCGTTTTATGTTTCTGACCGTATCGCAGGGATAATTACATCGGAACATTTAAAAGCACTGTCTGCAGTTCTTGGAGGATACACGGATTTTATTGAAATACCGGATGAAGATGCTGTTTCTGCCGGAGATACGGTTATGTCCGCTTACGGTATAACATCCGGATCTTCTGTAAGACTGTTTGCAATATTCGGAAAAGTCAGAACGGCGTTATTTGTACCGATGACTGTTTTGTCTGCCTTACTTTGCATTACCGGTGCTGCAGTTTCACTTGTACCGCTTTTCAGAGTATACAGAGAGATGGAAAGCATATCTGAGGAGTGCAGAATAATTGCTGAAAAAGGCGGAGACATACGCGGAAGATACGGCGAAACATTCAGCAGCCTGAGACGTGTGTCAGACGGAATAAGCCGTATCGGAAAGTCCATGGACTACAGTATCAGCACTCTTACAGCTGACAGAGAGTTTCTCCGGGATTTTCTTGCTGATTTTTCTCATCAGCTGAAAACCTCAATTGCCGTTGTGCGGCTTAACAACGATATGCTTGAATCCCTTGACAATCTTACTGAGGAAAAGGCAGACCAGCTGTCCGCGGAAATAAACTATGCCATTGAAGATATGGAAAGTCTTGTTTTTTCTGCACTGAAGCTTGCAAAGCTTAAAGCAGGCAGTGTAAAGTATGAAAAACATGACGGCAGCCTTTCAGAAGTCTGCAGAAAGGCGCTTCAGAAGACTTCTCCGCTTCTGAGGTCAAAAAATATAGAATATAGTGCTGATCTGGAAAATGACGTTACCTTCAGCATTGATGATGTATGGCTTACAGAAGCTGTAGCCAATCTTATTAAAAATTCCGCTGATCACTCAGGCTGTACAGAAATAAATATTTCTGTTTCGGATAATCCGCAGACTGCTGTTGTTTCCGTTTCGGACAACGGAAAGGGAATCCCGCAGTCAGCTATTCCCGGCATATTCGAGCGTTTCGGAAAGGTAAGCAGAAGTTCAGGGATGAGCAGTGTAGGAATAGGTATGTCAATCGCTGAAAGAATTGTACGGGAGCACAACGGTGAAATACTTATTTTTTCCGGTGAAGGTACCGGAACACGTTTTGACCTTGTGTTTCTGAAGCAGGTACAGTTATAAAACTCCGGACGCGCATCAAATTTAGCTATAATTTTCCTGAAATACCGCAAACGAAAAAAATTTCGTCTGCGGTATTTTTTTGTAACTTTAATGTAAGATAAGTAATTTATAATTATGATATAGAAAAAAGGAGGTATGTTCTATGGAAAAGGATATCATATTATCAGCAGAACATCTTGTAAAAATATACGGTTCAGGTGAAACTGAGGTTAAGGCTCTTGATGACGTATCACTGCAGGTTCACAGGGGAGAATTTATTTCTGTAACAGGTGAAAGCGGCAGCGGCAAGTCAACGCTTCTGAATGTACTTGGCTCACTTGACAGACCTGATTCAGGAAAGGTATTATTCAGCGGAAGTGATATTACGTCCATGAAGGACAATGACCTTGCTGCCTACAGAAGAAGAAATACCGGATTTATTTTTCAGTCGTACAATCTTATACCGGTTCTTACAGTTGAGGAAAATATCGTTCTTCCGCTTAATCTTGACAACGTAAAGCCTGACAGGGAATATCTTGATGAGCTGCTTGAACTCACCGGTCTCAGCGAAAAGAGACACAGATTTCCTACTGAGCTCTCAGGCGGACAGCAGCAGAGAGTTGCATTTGTACGTGCTCTTATTCACAAGCCTGAGATTATTCTTGCGGATGAACCTACCGGAAATCTTGACAACAAAAACAGCCGTGAAGTTATTGCTGTTCTTAAAAATTCAGTAAAGAAATACAACCAGGCTCTTATACTCATAACTCATGATATGAGCATAGCAGTTCAGGCTGATACGGTTTATGTCATGGATGACGGAAAGATAAGACAGGGAAGGAATGATGAGCAATGAAATATATTCTGTCACTTTCACTGAAGTATGTAAAACGTCAGAAGTTCAGAACAGTGCTTACGTTTATCGGACTTATGCTTGCTTCATTTATAATGGGTATGAGTATGTTCGGCGCCAGCAGTATCTTTGAGTCGGTAAAAAATTATAACTATGAAGAATACGGCCGCTGGGAGGTTATGCTCGATGGAGTATTCGGAATGACAGAGGATCCTGGTGAGACTCTCGGAAAGCTTGAAAAAAACGTACTTGTTGAGAATCTGTACTGGTTCAGGGAATGCAGGCTTGATATCGGCAGATACGGTGCTGAAGCCGATGAAAAAAACTGTTTCGAGATTGCAGTAAACGGAGAAACAGTGCATAAAGCGTCTTTCCTTGAACAGTTTAAAATCTTTGGTGACAAATCAGTAATGGGCAATATGAACTGGATTGATTCAGACAGTGTAAAGACAGAGAACGGTATTATTCTGCCGGCATATCTGAAGACGGCAGGACTTAAAGCAGGTGACAATATAAGTATTGAAGTCACACCTGTATCCGGCGGGACAAGAGGAAAATCCGTCAGCGGAAGCTTTGCAGTTGAGGGGTTTGCTCCGGCATACGGTGATGTGGTTTTTAATTACACCGTTTCAGAAAACACAAGTTTTGCTGAGGAGCTTTGCAGTGCAAATGCTGATTTTTTCAAAAGCAGCTATAATGACGCAACAGCATTATTCAGGATAAATGACAATGCAGACTTTGATAATGCTTTATCCGGGATTCTTGAAGAGCTTTTTGCCGGAAAGTATACATATACAGATCTTGTGGCAGATAACGGACTTAATTCGGGTGTTCTCATGATGGAGTTCAAGACGCTTGTCAAAGTCGGGGATTTTATAGTAAGCGCTGCGGGTGTATTTGCGTTTATATTTCTTGTATGGCTTATCGCAAGATTTATAATTGACAATACTTTTGAAATCTCCGTTACAGAAAGAAACAGAAAATTCAATCTTATAAAGACACTCGGTGCCTCAAAGGGACAGCTTGCGGCACTTACTGTTTTCGAAGCATTGTTTTACTGCATAACTGCAGTTACTTCAGGTGTACTTCTTTCGTATTTTTCAGTGAAACTGATTTTTGATTCATTCAGAAATTCAGGAATAAACCAGGCGGTATTCTCGGTTTACCCTGTTGTTTTCCTTTGGGTACTCCTGCTGTGTGTAGTAAGTGTATTTATTTCATCATACACTTCAGCACTGTGGCCTACAAGAAAAATGACACTGGTTGATGCAATGAATTACGGTGTCGCAGGAAAAATTTCAAAAAAGAAAAACAGAGAAAGAAAAAACAGAAAACTCCACAGAAGTCCCGGTGGATTTATATGGATGTATACAAAGAGAAATATTGGCAGAACAAAAGGTAAATTTATATTTTCGGCTGTGGCGGGTTCAGTAAGTGCAATTATGCTTGTTGCAGTTATAATGACTACGGCTACAATGAATACAGATGACAGCCGTACGGATGAGAATGCTTATCCTGTGACTGACTATGTATTTTCCGAACTGCAGAATTTCAGGTACAGTGAGATTGAAGAATATTTTAACAGTGAGTATTTTGCTTCGGTAAGATATGAAGGCAAAAATTCGTATGTTAAGCATGAAGGCGGAATCAGGGGGCGCGATACTGCGTATATTGATACTGAAACAGCAGCTGCAGCGGACGGAATTGCCGGCAGACAGATGGCAGAGTATCAGTTCGGTGTAATTACGGAAGGATACTACAATATGAAGAGTGATATTTTACTGGGTATTTACTCCGGCCCGGACAAACACTATAAGTCACTTGCGGATATTTCCGGTATATCATATGAAAAATTCAGGGACTCCGGTGAAAGCATGCTTGTTGTTATCGGTGACTCAGGAAATCAGTTCAGAAAAATGACAAAAGCAGTTCCTTTAATTTCTGACGGACACGAGTACAGTGTAAAGAGTGTATGCTATATAAAGAATGAATCCGGAATGGAAGGGACTGAAACCGCGTTTATAGTTACAGCTGCTGAAAATGCTCCGGATGTTTCTTTCAAAGACGGAAATGTACAGCTCGTATTTGCCGGAACTGAAGTACATGAAAAGTGTAAGGAAATCTGCGAAAGCTTCCGTGATGAATACAGTCTGAGAATGTATTCGGATACATATGTTGACGGTACCGGAAGAAAAGGTTTTATGAAATCAGTTCAGATTACTGTACTTATATTCTTCATCTTCCTCTGGCTTACAGGTATTGTATCAGTGATTAATCTTACAAACACAAGAATAATGAACTCACAGCGTGAATACTTTATCATGAGATGCTCAGG
>JAZUIH010000009.1:0-18973 GCA_045642145.1 Oscillospiraceae bacterium
CATGCAGCGTCCGCATCCTACGCAGCCGAAGATACCTTCGTTGTTTGTCGGGTAGTAAACGAGCTTGTGCATGAATCTCTGACGGAAACGTTCAACCTGTGAGTTACGGATGTTGCCGTGAGCCATCTTTGTGAAGTCTGAATACATGCATGAATCCCAGCAGCGGAAACGCTTAACTTCGTTACCTGTGTTGAAATCCTTGATGTCATAGCACTGACATGTAGGACATACAAAAGTACATGTACCGCATCCGAGACATGCTTCTGAGATTGTCTTCCATTCTGGTGCGTTGAAGAATTCCATTGTCTTGCCTGCGCCGAATGCAGAAGCATCAAGCTTTGCAAGAGGGAGCTTTGCAAGGATTTCCTTAGTCTGTGCCTTCTGTGCATCAACTGCAGCGCTGTCTGTATCTTCTGTAAGTGCACTTAAGCTGTCGAGGAGCTTTGCGCCCTTGTCTGTCTTTGCATCGAGATATAAAGCATCAGCTGTTTTGTGGCATACAATGTCACCTTCAGGACTTGATGCGTCAATTCCGAATGTTCCGCAGAAACATGTTTCTGCAGGCTTTGTGCAGGCCATTGAAACTACTGTGCCGTGTTCGCGGCGGTACTTGTAGAAGTTGTCAACAGGATCTGCAAGGAATACTCTGTCGAGAATTTCGAAGCTCTTAACGTCGCATGCACGAACGCCGAAGATAACGAAGTCTTCATACTCGTTTACAGATTCCTTTATTTCGATATTCTTGCCTTCCATCTTGAAATCAACGAGGTTTTCTGTCTGAGGGAAGAAGAAGTCCTTGGCGCTTCTTGTTGTGTTGAGGGCATCTGACATTGTCTGTGTGCCGTCATACTTTTCGTACTTGGCACCTGCAGCTGTGTCAACAGGGATGTAGAGGCTGTTCTTTGATGCGATTTCAGCAAAGAGCTGATTTAATTTATCAAGTGAAATCTTACGCATTGTCGCCACCTCTTTCTACTGCTTCGCCCGGCTCGAGGTCTTCCTTTGTATAGTCAACGATAGGAGCACGGCTTCCTTCTTCCGCACCTGCCTGGTATTCACCGTAGAAACCGTTGATGTCCTTGATGAACTTACGGTTGAGGAGGTGGAGAGGGATGTTCTGAGGGCATACTCTTGAGCATTCGCCGCAGTCTGTACATCTGCCGACTACGTGGAATGCACGGATGATGTGGAACATCTTTTCTTCGAATGAATCAGAAACAGCCTTGTTTTCAACACCTGAATCAGGATTGTCGAATACGCACTTTTCACATGTACATGCAGGACAGATGTTGCGGCATGCGTTACATCTGATGCAGCGTGAAAGTTCATTCTGCCAGAAAGCAAAACGTTCGTCAGCTGTCATCTTTTCAATCTTTTCAACTTCGTCAAATCTTGCACTGTCGAGTACTTCGCCGTCTGTGCCGAGAAGCTCGTCATATGCAGCATGCTTCTTTGACTTGCAGTTTGCGCATCTTTCAGCAAGCATGTCTGCTCTTTCAAGCATGATCTTTCCGTCGTAGAGTGTATCAACAGCAACCTTGCCGTTTTCTTCAGTTACTGAAGAAATACCGTTTGCAGCTGCCTTTATTTTGCTGTCATCGAGCATACCGTTACATGGTACGCCTACAGCATAAACCTTTTCACGGTCAAATTTATGTTCTGTGAGAAGCTGATTAAAGCTGTAAGTATCACATGGCTTAAGGAAAACTGCAGCCTTGCTTTCAGTCTTTTCAGCTTCCTTTCTAAGATACTTTGAGAAGTTTGCACCGCAGAAGTCGTTCCATACGAATTCGCTTTCGAGTTCTTCCTTTGAAGTGAACACTGCAGGTGTTACGTCATAATCAAATTCACCCTTCTTCCAGCCGATAACACGGTCAACTGTGCCGTCAGCAAGTAACTGGGCTGCCTTTGCTATGAGGTCTTCGCGTTTTATTTCTTGCATCGCAGATCCTCCAGTCTCTTGTTTTCGCCGAGTGCTGTAACCTTCTCAACGAAATCGTTCATTGTAGCAGCGAACTTTGCACCTTCTGCTGCTGATACCCATTCAACACGTGTACGTTCCTTTTCGATGCCGAGGTAATCGAGCATTGAGAAGAGAAGTGCCATACGGCGGCGTGTGAAATAGTTACCTGATGTATAGTGACAGTCTCCCGGATGACATCCGCAGAGGATAACACCGTCAGCACCGCGCTGGAAAGCACGGAGGATGAACATAGGGTTTACTCTGCATGAGCATGGAACACGTATAATCTTTACTTCTGCCGGATAGTTAAGTCTGTTGTTACCTGCAAGGTCAGCACCTGCGTAGGAACACCAGTTACAGCAGAAAGCCACAATAAGCGGCCTGAATTCTCCGTTTACTTGCATATTGCGTCTACCTCCGCCATAATCTGTTTATTCATGAAGCCCTTAAGATCCATAGCACCTGACATACATGCTACTGTACAGCAGCCGCAGCCCTGACAAACAGCTTCGTTAACAACAGCGATACGACGCATCTTTGTTGTTCTGTCAGGCATTCTGAATTCCTTGTCTTCGTATGTGATAGCGCCGTAAGGACATACGTTTCCGCATGTTGAACAGCCGTTACACATGTTTTCGTCTGAATGAGCAACACATGGGTTACCTGTGAGCTTGTCCTTTGCAAGAAGGCCGATAACCTTTGAAGCAGCAGCGCCTGCCTGTGATACTGTTTCAGGAATATCCTTAGGACCCTGACATGTACCTGAGAGGAATACGCCGGCTGTAGGGCTTTCTACAGGACGGAGCTTAGGATGAGCTTCTGTGAAGAAGTCATTTGTATCCATACTTGCTGTGAGCATTGTAGCGAGAGGACGTGCAGACTTGTCAGGTTCAATTGCAGCTGCGAGAACCACGAGGTCAGCGTCGATATGAAGCTGTTTGCCTGCGATGAGGTCTGAAGCCTGAACCTTGAGCTTGTTGCCTTCAGGTGAAACCTTTCCTACCATACCCTTGATGTAGTGAACACCGTATTCTTCAACAGCACGGCGGTAGAATTCATCGAATGCCTTACCTGGTGTACGAACGTCGATATAGAATACGTAAACATCTGTATCCGGATACTTGTCACGTGTAAGCATAGCGTGCTTTGCAGTGTACATACAGCAGATCTTTGAGCAGTATTCCTTGCCTTTTTCTGCGCATGATGCACATCTTGAACCTACGCACTGTACAAATACGATTGTGTGCGGATGTTCGCCGTCTGAAGGACGGAGAAGCTTACCTGCAGTAGGACCTGCAGCGTTTGTAAGTCTTTCGAATTCGAGAGATGTGATAACATCCTTTGACTGTGAGTAAGCGAATTCGTCAAACTTGTCCATTGAGATTGGGTTGAAGCCTGTAGCTGCTACGATAGCACCGTACTTTTCTTCAACAAACTCGTCCTTTGCCTGGTAGTCGATAGCGCCGGCTGTGCAGACCTTTGAACATACACCGCACTTGCCTGTCTTAAGCATTGTACAGTAGTCAGCATCAATTGTTGCTACCTTAGGAACAGCCTGTGCAAAAGGAATGTAGATAGCACGGCGGTTGTCCATACCGAGGTTGAACTCGTTAGGAACCTTCTTCTGAGGGCACTTTTCAGTACATGCGCCGCAGCCTGTACAGAGGTCTTCCTTAACGTAACGTGCACGACGCTTGATCTTAACGTCAAAGTTACCAACGAAGCCCTTTATTTCTGCTACTTCACTGTATGAGAAGATTCTGATATTTTCGTGCTGTGCAACTTCAACCATCTTTGGTGTGAGGATACATGCAGCACAGTCAAGTGTAGGGAATGTCTTGTCGAGCTGAGCCATCTTACCGCCGATTGTAGGCTTTGTTTCAACGATATCAACTGGGAAACCTGCGTCAGCAATGTCAAGAGCTGTCTGGATACCTGCGATACCGCCGCCGATAACGAGGGCACGCTTTGTTACAGGGCTTTCGCCAGGTGTAAGAGGAGCGTTGAGGTTTACCTTAGCAACAGCTGCCTTACCGAGGATGATAGCCTTTTCTGTACCGACTGGCATTTCCTTGTGAACCCATGAACACTGTTCACGGATATTTGCGATTTCAACCATGTATGAGTTAAGTCCTGCAGCAGCTGCTGTCTTACGGAATGTGTTTTCGTGCATACGTGGTGAACATGAACATACTACTATACCTGTAAGCTTGTGTTCAGCGATGGCGTTCTTGATGATATCCTGACCTGCCTGTGAACACATGTACTGATAGTCTGTGGAGAAAACAACACCCGGTTCGCTCTTCAGTGCTTCAGCTACTGCTTTTACGTCTACCGTGCCGGCAATGTTAGTACCGCAGTGGCAGACAAATACTCCGATTCTCTGCATGGGATTATTTTTCTCCTTTCTTACTTAGAATATTTTCTCATAGCACTCATGAGAAGCTGCTGTGGAGTTTCATCATCGAGGAGTGCCGGAATCTGGTTTGCTGTGAGGTGATTAGCATCCTTTTCACGGATAACTGTGAGTCTTACTGCTTCCACAATCTTTGCAGGTTCAACGCCTCTCGGGCATCTGTCAACACATGCGAAGCATGAAAGACACTTGTAGATTGAATCAGAATTTCTGAGAGCTTCAATATCTCCTGTTTCAACCATATATACAAACTGATGCGGATGATATTCCATCTCATCATATGAAGGGCATGTACCTGAGCATTTGCCGCAGCGCATGCACTTGAGAGGGTTTACACCGCTCATGCGAAGGATCTGTTCCTTCTGACGCTCTGTCTTATTCAGCATCTGTATCCTCCTTTACACCAAGTGCAACGGCAAGAAGCTCAGTGAAGTATACAACAGGAACTGTGCTGCTGTTCTTCTCGAGGTTGTACTTGCAGAGAGGACAGGCAGTAACGATCATTTCAGCACCGTGGTTTGCAGCGCTTTCTGATACGTTGTTGCTCTTCTTCTTTGCTGATTCTGCATCCTCGAGTACTACGTAACCGCCGCAGCATTCATTTCTTGCAGGATAGATTACCGGTTCAGCGCCGAGTGCTCTGATGAAATCTTCGATAATTGTTGGGTTTTCCGCATCGTCAAAGTTCATAACCTTGCCAGGACGGAGAAGCATGCATCCGTAGTAAGCGGCAATCTTTTTGCCTGTAAGCGGATTTTTTACAGCTTCCTTGATCTTGTCAAAGCCAACTACGTCGCGGAGGAGTTCAAGATAGTGATATACTTCAGTTTCACCGTTGTAAGGTGCTGAAGGATTCTTGTCCTGTGACATGTAAAGATTTGCCTTAGCTGCGAAATCTTCGTCTGTCTGCATTGCATTGTTTGTCTGCTTGATGACATTGTGACATGCTGAACAAACCGTAACAAGAGCCTGTCCTTCATCTCTTGCTGCTGCAAGAGCACGGACACTGGAGAGCTTTGAAGCGACTTCGTCCTTTGCAGAAACGTAAACGCCGCCGCAGCACTGCCAGTCCTTGATTTCGCAGAGTTCTACTCCGAGAATTTCTGCGCACTTACGTGCATAGAAATCAAGATCCTTTGCCTTTGTACGGAGGGTACAGCCCGGGAAATAACTGACTTTCATTGTTTACCTCCAATACTGTATGGGTTAAACCATCTGTTCAGGATGGAATACCTCGTCGAATTTTTCCTCTGTGAGGAAGCCAAGTTCAACACATGCCTGTCTGAGTGAGATGTTGTCCTTGTAAGCCTTTTTAGCTGTCTTCGCAGCATTTTCATAACCGATGTACGGATTGAGAGCTGTTACGAGCATGAGTGAGTTGTGAAGGTTGTGGTGCATCTTTTCCTTGTCAGCAGTGATACCTACAGCACAGTTCTTGTTGAATGAAACGATTGCTTCAGCAAGAAGACGTGCAGACTGAAGGAAGTTGTATGCAGCAACCGGCATAAATACGTTAAGCTCGAAGTTGCCCTGTGAAGCTGCTATAGAAACTGCAGCATCGTTGCCCATTACCTGTACAGCAACCATTGTTACAGCTTCGCACTGTGTTGGGTTTACCTTGCCCGGCATGATTGATGAGCCTGGTTCGTTTTCAGGGATGCGGATTTCTCCAAGACCGTCACGAGGACCTGAAGCAAGCCATCTTACGTCGTTGGCAATCTTCATCATGTCGCATGCTGTAGCCTTGATGGCACCGTGTGCAAATACGAGTTCGTCCTTTGATGTCAGAGAGTGGAACTTGTTTGCTGCTGTTACGAAAGGCTTGCCTGTGAGTTCAGCAACCTTTGCTGCAACGAGAGTGTCAAATCCCTTAGGTGCGTTAAGACCTGTACCAACTGCTGTACCGCCGAGAGCGAGTTCACAGAGAGGCTTAACTGCCATTCTGAGGAGTTCAGCATCTCTTTCGAGGCTTGAACGCCAGCCGCTGATTTCCTGGCTGAACTTGATAGGTGTTGCATCCTGGAGGTGTGTACGTCCTGACTTAACAATACCTTCGTTTTCAGCTTCGAGTCTCTTAAATGTTTCGATAAGAGTTTCGATTGCAGGAAGAAGCTTGTCTTCTATAGCGATTACTGCTGAGATATGCATAGCAGTAGGGAATGTGTCGTTTGATGACTGGCTCATGTTGATGTCGTCGTTCGGATGAACGAGCTTCTTGTCAGCAAGCTGGTTAGCGCGGTTTGCGATAACTTCGTTTGTGTTCATGTTTGACTGTGTGCCTGAGCCTGTCTGCCATACAACAAGAGGGAAGTGGCTGTTGAGTGAGCCTGAAATAACTTCGTCACATGCCTGTGTGATAACTGCAAGCTTTTCAGCAGTCATCTTTTCGCTCTTGAGTTCGTGGTTTGCAAGAGCAGCAGCCTTCTTGAGAATTCCGAAAGCATGTGTGATTTCTCTTGGCATTGTTTCAATGTCAACACCGATTTCGAAGTTTTCGTGGCTTCTCTGTGTCTGAGCAGCCCAGAGACGGTCTGCCGGAACTTTCATTTCGCCCATAGAATCATGTTCTATACGATATTCCATAGTTTATTTACTCCTTATATTTGTAATCCGGATATCTGAAAGGTAACAGTGTCCTTATCAGATGTCAAGATTTTTGATAACTTCCTTGAGGGCTTCTGCACTCTTCTGGAGCTTAGCCTGTTCTTCTTCTGTAAGAGGAACATTAACCTTGCGTACGCCTTCCTTGCCTACGAGGTTGAGTGTGCTTAAGCATACGTCGTCAACGCCGTATTCACCGTGCATCATTGTTGATACAGGGAGAACTGTGTCGATACCGTGAAGGATTCTTTCACAGATGTGACATACTGAAACCGCGATAGCATAGAATGTTGCTCCCTTGCGCTGGATAACCTGTGCGCCTGATGTTCTTACGTGGTTTTCAACGTCATCGTATACGATTTCGTCTGTTCCGAAGAACTTTGCACAGTCGCTCATAGGTACGCCTGCGATGTTTGCAAGTGACCACGGAACGAATGATGAATCACCGTGTTCGCCGAATACATAAGCGTGAACATTGTTCTGGCTTACGTTGTAGCATTCGCTGAGCTTTGCACGGAGACGTGAAGTGTCGATTGTTGTACCTGAACCGATGATGCGGTTTTCAGGAATACCGGAAAGCTTGCAGAATGTGTAAGTAAGTACGTCGATAGGATTGCTTACGATGATATAGAAAGCCTCTGGTGCGTGCTTTACTATTTCCGGAATGATAGACTTTGTAATGTTTACATTTGTCTGGGCAAGCTCGAGTCTTGTCTGACCAGGCTTTCTTGCGATACCTGATGTAAGGATTACGATGTCTGAACCTTCAGCATCCTCATAAGTACCCTGATAGATGTTGCAAGGGCTGCATAATGGTGTTCCCTGGATGATGTCAAGAGCTTCACCTTCAGCTTTTGCAGTGTTGATATCGATTAATACGATCTCAGATGCAATACCCTGAACAGTCAGTGTGTACGCGATTGTGGAGCCGACAGCGCCGGCACCGATGATAGAAATTTTATTCATAGAATACACCTCTCCTACATTAACATATATAAGTTAATTATATCACAATTGATACCAATGCGCAATAGGTAAAGGGTATATTGGTATAATATTTATCGATATAATATAAACCAAATTATCAGGCGCGCCGGAGTCCTGTTTTGTCAGCTTTGCATAAACCTGAAAAGCTGTCTGAAAAATCATACTCAGAGATGTGAAAAATTGATAAAAACAGTGTCGGAAATTTGACCGGGGTTGAGTACTGTAAAAATTCAATTGGCATTACTGTACAAATTTCAGGTGTAAAAATTATCCGCTTATTATAGTGAAATTATCAGTATATTTGTTGAAGAATTCAGTTAAATATGTTATACTAAGGTATATAGTGAAAAATGGGAAACCGGACAGGAAAGGTCCGGATGTTATGGATAAATATGGGAAAGAAAAATGTTCGGCTGCAGCGGCCCGGAAGTATCCGGAGTCTTCTGTGACGACGTCTAAACGGGGTGATTGATTTGAAGATTTCAGGGCGAGTCAGATATATGATAGCCAACATAATGTGTACTGTTATGATGGCCTTTATGATAGTCGTTCTTGTTATTGTCTGGAAAGAAGAGACTTCAGACAGGATAAGGTACTGTGTTACAGCACTGTGCCTGATAATGCTGTTCGGAATAACGACCATGGTTTATTTTCAGAGGAAGGAAACCGAGCATTCAGGCGAAGAGGAAAGTAAAAAGGAAAAGCTGCACAGTGATGAGATAGACGCAATTATGCGTTCACTTCCGGACAGCTCGGGGGTTATGCTCGTGAATCTTACGGAGGATACCATCATTTCCTATTACGGAAACAATGAGAAAATCAGGGAAGCGGTTGCACAGGACCGGAGGAGCGATGCTATCGGACTCTGCAGAGATGCACTTCTTGAAGGTGTATCCGAACCTGAATACATAAAGAGCATTACAGAGCTTCTTGACAGGGACAATCTTACTGAGCTCTTTTCAAAAAATGAGAAGGAAAAGAAAATCACATACAGTGAAAGGATGCCTGACGGCAGCATTGAAGTCCGCGAGGCTGCGGTTCGCATGCTGCGAAATCTTTCAAACGGAAATATAGAGGTTGCTGTTCAGGTGGCTGATATTTCCGATGACTGGTACTGCAATGTAGTCGGTTCCTATCTTGCAACACGTCAGTTTATGTTTACAACGGTTGTTTTTATAAACTCAAAACGAGGAAGGTCTCTTGCCAACAACTCTGACATGGGTAAGGAAAACAAGTTCTATGACTATGAGTTTTACCGCAGGGACATTTATGAGCATCTTATTGACCTGAACGAACGTGATGAGTTCATGGAAAAGACCGAAGCAGAGGTAGTAAAGCAGATGCTTGAAAAGGAGCCTGTGTACTCTGTGTTTACACATGCTGTTGCAATGATGCCGAACGGCCGTCTTATGAAGAGATACCTCAGATATGAGTTTCAGTATCTTGACGATGCGAAAGAGATTGTTCTTCTCTGCGTTGCCGATGAAACAACGGTCTGGGAGGCGGATGTACTCACAGGAATAAACAACTACAAGGGCTTTGTGAGTCAGGCAAAGTTTGTACTTGAGAGCAGTGCTCCTGAGGATGAATTCTCAGTAATTGTTACCAACATCAAGTGGTTCAAGGTAATAAACAAGATATTCGGTTCTGCAAAGTGCGATGAATTTCTCAAGGGATATGCAGCAAGACTTGCGGAATCTCCGCTTGAACCTGTTGTAATCGGCAGATTCCCGGCGTCAGATCATTTTATAATGCTTGTGCGCAGGGAAAAACTCACTGTTGAAGAGATTATGAACATATCACATCAGGTGATAACCAACGGGGAGAGGGAAGTTGACGCTCTTGTTACCTGCGGTATATACAATGTATCGGACAGGAACGTTTCTGTTCCGGATATGGTTGACCACGCAATTATGGCGTTCAAGGGTATAAAGGATGTTTACAACATTCCTTATGCGATATTCAGCGAGCAGGAGGAGGAACGCTACCTCTCAGGAAAGCTTGCTGTGAGCGGATTTGACAAGGCACTCAGGGAAGGCGAGTTCCAGCCGTTCTATCAGCCTATTTTTGATGCAAAGACTCACAAGGTTGTTTCAGCTGAGGCTCTTGTGAGATGGAAGAAGGACGGTGCATTTATTCCTCCGGGAATGTTTATACCGGCACTTGAGGAGAACGGAAGCGTTTCGAGGGTTGATATGTATATCTCGGAGAGAGTTACAGAATTCCTCCGCAGAAGAAAATCGCAGGGCAGGCTTGTTGTTCCTGTTTCAGTAAATCTTTCGGCTATGGACTTCTATGCAGCAGAGGCGATTGACGGTGTCATGAGGGATATTGATACAATGATTGACCACAGCATAGTGCCAAGGTATGAAATAACAGAAACCGCATGGGCTGATGCCGCAGACAACCGCAATGACATAATCGAGACAATGCGTGCAAAGGGCACACAGATTCTCATCGATGACTTCGGCAGCGGTTACTCGTCATTCAGTACGCTGAGGGATATAAACTTCGATATTCTCAAGATTGACATGGGATTTATACGAAAAATAGGTCTCAGCCAGAAAACTGACGGAATCGTTTCATCGATTATTAATATGGCTCACTTTATCGGGCTGAAGGTTGTTGCCGAGGGTGTTGAAACCAAGGAACACCTTGACTTTCTGACAGAACACGGATGTGACTATATTCAGGGCTATTATTTTTCAATGCCTCTTCCTGAGGATGAGTTTGAAAAGCTTCTTGACAGTCAGGAATAATACAGTTATTTATAAAAAAGAAACACTGCACTATCCACAGCGGAAGTGCAGTGTTTTTTTACATTTTAAATATAATTCCTATTGATGCACCTGCAGCCATCCAGAAAAACGGATGGATTTTTTTCAGCTGTTTCAGGTTCATAAGCACAAAAAATACGATGCAGAGTATCAGCGGAATGACAGGAAACTGAAAGCTGCCGTCTGAGGCAGTAAACAGAGCGGTCTGGAATATACCGTAAACTGCCGTCGCTATAAGTCCTGTCACAACCGGCCTTATTCCTGAAAATGCACTTTTTACATATGGGTTTGAACTGAATTTTTCAAGAATTTTTGCGATGAGAACTATTACTATGAGACTTGGCAGAACAAGTGAAAATGTCGCCGTTATACCTCCGGCAAATCCTGCTGCGTGGTAGCCTGCGTAGGTAGCCATATTTATTCCGATAGGCCCCGGGGTGCTTTCGCTTACAGCAAGCATGCTTACAACATCGGCTCTTGTGTACCAGTCGTGTCTTTCCGGTATGTCCATCAGAAACGGGATGGTTGCCGGACCGCCGCCGACAGCGAAGAGACCTATCTGAAAGAACTCTGTGAACAGATCAAGAAATACCTTCATGGCTTAATCCTCCCTGTTTTGTAAAGAATAATACCCGTTACTCCTGCAGCAAGTACAAGAAGAACAGAGGGAACCGGAGTGAGCAGAGAGAGAAGAAATCCTGCTGCGCACATGACAGCGCATATTCTGTTTACGACTGTTTTTTTACCCATGGTCAGTACAGTGTTCAGCATAAGAGCGCAGACTATTATTTTTATTCCTGCCACGGCGTGCTGAACTGTCTGGTTGTCCATGAACTGTCTGAGGAACATGGCGATGACGGATACAATGATAAGCGAAGGACTTATCATACCGAGAGTTGAAAATATCGCTCCCGCTATACCTTTCCGTTTGTAGCCTACAAAGGTCGAAACGTTAACTGCTATTATACCCGGTGTGCACTGGCCGACTGCATAGTAGTCGAGCAGGTCGTCCTCCGTTACCCAGTTTTTCTTTTCAACAAGCTCGTGCTTCAGCATCGGAAGCATGGTAAGGCCTCCGCCGAATGTAAGTCCGCCTATTCTGAAAAAAGCAAAATAAAGCTGTAAAAGTTCATTCATTATGATAATCTCCGGATTTTTTATAGAAATATTCTGTGGCGAACTGAATCTTTGTTGAATTGAAGCCTTCGCCAAGGGGGTAGATGAAGTATGTGTTGTCAACTGTGGAGAGTGTGATGCACTGGCCTTTTCCTCTGTAGTCATACTCCGTATGAACTGATGTCATTGATGCTGATGAGAAAAACATGGTTTCCTCGTTTTCCATGCCGTAGTCCCTGAAGGTGAGATAAAAGCCTTCAGGTGCGTGACGCAGTCTGCCTTCACCGAGATCAATAAAGTTTACTGCGTTTGGAAGAGACTCGATGTGCACCTTCATATCAAGGCTGTACGTGCCTGAATCGATGCTGGTTTCGACTTCCTTCCTCTCCCACTCATACCAGTCAGGAATATGCGAGAAGCTGTCCTCGCTGCCGTCTTTTTTTACCATACGGCCGTACTCAGTCATTGTACGTGCAGAGCCACAGGATGTGCAGGTTATTTCCGCACCTGAGGTTTTCATTTTAAATTCGGCTCTGCATTCAGGACATATCCAGAGCGGTTTCTCTATGCCTTCGGCTCTTTTTTCGTATCTGACGGCAATTTTGTTTTCGTACTGATATCTGTACTCGTCATAGTCAAGATAATCAGAGAGCTTTCTGTTTATGTCCTCAGCAGAGGTGTTCATAACCTCATCTGCGGTGAAAACCTGTGTTATGTCGGCTTCGAGACGGGCGTCCTTTCTGGCTGTGAGATTCCATATCGGGGACTGCAGGTAGTTCCCCTTCATGTTTATAACCACAACAGGAACCCTGAGATAGCGTACCAGCTTTCCGACTGATTCCGGTATTTCGGAGTATGTACCGACGTTGGCATAGCGTGCTTCAGGATAGAGGACAAGTATGCCTTTGCGGTCTGTTATTTTCTTAATGTTTTTTATCAGGGAGATGTCATTTACAAATTTTCTTGTTCCGAGGCATCCGGCCTGTCTGTACAGCCACTCGCCGTAGTTTTCAAAGCCTTCAAGTTCAGAGACGTAATTTGCCCTGTGGGGTGCAAGTGCAAGCGGTGTTACAAGAAAGTCCATGAATGAGTGATGGGTTCCGAGAACAAGAAACGGGGGCTTAAGGCCTTCCATTCTGTGTTTTCGTATTTTCAGTCCGTACCGTCTTGTGGAAATCCAGCATATGAGCCAGATGAGCGGGGTCATGAAAAGATTCTGCTTCGGCGGTTCCATCTGACGGTCAAACGGAGTAGTGTCAGGTTTTTTCAATGTTTTTTCCTCATTATACTGTTAATTCATCACGGTCTTTCAGCATGTATTTTCTGACAGGCGGGATTTTGCTGAGAATATAGTAGAGTATACCCGTTCCTGCAAATGAAAATCCTGTAGGGGTAAGTCTGAAGAGCGGCATGCAGTGTATTTCACCGGAAACCGGGTTGTACACGAGAAGTGACATGGCCACGCCGCAGGCAACGCAGAAAAGTCCGGCAATATTGAATCCGCCGGTGTAGTCGTAGACTCTGCTGTTCCCGAGTCCGTATGCGGCTCTGAGTGAGATTTTCTGTTTTCTTACAAGGAAAAAGTCTGTAAACAGCAGGGCGGCAAGCGGAGCGTAGATGCATGCGCTGATGGTAAGGAATGAACCGAAGTACTGTATGATTTTTCCCCATACACAGAGCAGTCCGACATAGGCTGCAAGTATGAGAATAAGTATGCGGTAGTCTGCCCGTCTGAATGAGGTTTTGAGCATTACTCCGTAGATATATGAGCCGACAGCCTGAGTTCCGATATTTGCAAATGCCACAAGCAGAAGAGAACTGCAGGCAACGGCCGGAACGGAGAGAGCGGCGAGCATAAGTGTAGGGTCGTCTATCATTTCACCTGAAACATAGTTCATGGCGATTGCCATAACTGCACCTACCACAACGAAGAATGAACCTGAAACGCCCTGACCGATTACTCCTGCCCAGAAACCTGAGCTTTCCTTCTTTGTGAGACGCGGAACCTCGGCCATACCGCCGACGAGGGTTATAACGAAGGCGAAGTTTGCTTCTATGGAGATAATGTACGGAATCAGGCTGTTTTCATAGGCTGATGTGTCCGGTTTGTAGTCCCAGATGGCGCTGAACGGAACTGATGAGAAGCCTATTATTACAACCATTACGCCGAGGGCCAGAAGCAGCGGAACGAGTATGCGGGTTGTTCTGGTTATGGCGCCGAGCCCGCGGTAGGCAATCAGAGTACCTGCGGCAACGCAGAGAAGCTGCAGGGCAAGTCTTGTCCACCCGGGAAGGGTGAGTCCGAATATCTGAACAAGATTCCCCATGGAGGAGGAGAACAGGTCGGCGCAGACCGCGTACCACGGATAGTTTATGATAATTATTATGACGGTCATGAGGGTGACGCCCTTCTTTCCGAAAACGGAACGAAGCCATACCCATATATCTATACCGTATCGTACGGAGAGGATTACAGGCAGCTGGTATATTGCAAGCATCAGAATAGCCCCGAAAAATGCTCCGATGAGAAGCTGTCTGAATCCGACAAGAGTTGCAAGATACGAACCCTGGGTGTAGCTCCAGGTTGCTATGCAGTATCCGGAAAGCACCAGCACGGCATCCATGAAGCCGTATAGCTTTTCCCTGGTCAGAACAGGAGCTGTGCCGAAAAGAGCCTCTTTTTCTATCTGACTGTTAACGCTGTTTTGGGATTCACTGTTTTTCATTTCTGCTCCTTTAGTGTTTACTTGATGTATGCGCCTGCTATTATGACTGCAAGGCATACAGCCGATACGAATGCAGTTATAATGTAGTCTCTGCGTGAAAATCTTTCAGGGAAAACATAGCTGTTTTTTTCCATCTCGGAAATCCGGTTTTCAATTTCTTCGCTGATTCTGTCAGCTGATTTGTCTGTCATGTTTCATTCTCCTTTTCTGGTCTGTCTGGTCCGCCTGGCGGACACACAGTATATATTTTACCATTATCAGAGCGGTAATTCAATATATACTGTAAGAAAATATGTGCTGAATGTGAGTAAAGACGAAAACAGCGGCGCTCATAAAATATGAAGCACCGCTGTTTTCTGTATTATATTTCAGGAGTTTACTTTTCCATCGGATAAACCATGCCCCATTTTGCACGGATTCCGTCCATGAACTTCATGAGCTCAACTGTTTCGTCCATCGGCATTGATGTGCTCTCGAGGGCGCCTTCCTTAACAAGACGCATGCATTCGATAAGTTCGTACTCGTAGCCGTTGATCTGCTCAGGCACGTCAATGTGCTTAAGCAGTTTGTCTTCTGTATCGTAAACGTCAATCTTCTGAGGATTGTTGATGTTGTCTGTGATAAGATATCCCCTGCTTCCGTAGATGATTCCCTTTCTGTCTGAACGTCCGTAGACACCGGAGCAGAGGGAAGCCATTCTTCCGTCTTTGTAGAACAGCGTGATTGTTTCCTGACCGTCAACTCCTGTATCTGTCATGCTTACTGCAGTTTCGGTTCTCTCTATGTCCTTGCCGAAGTGCATGAGAGCAAAGTTGATGCAGTAGATGCCGAGGTCAAGAAGGGCGCCGCCTGCGAGCTCAGGACGGATTATACGTTCCTTGTCGGAACATGTGTATGAGAGATTTGCAGTGAGCGTGTAAGGGGTTCCGATAACGCCGGATGCGATGAGGTCGTTGATTATTGTTCTTGAAGGCATGTATCTTGTCCATAGTGCTTCTGCGACAAATACATTTTCCCTGGCAGCCAGTTCTTTTATTTCAGCTGCCTGTGCAGCGTTTATTGTGAATGCCTTTTCGCACAGAACCGGCTTTTTGTGTGCGATACACATTTTCATGTGTTCGTAGTGGTGTGAATGAGGTGTTGCGATGTATACGAGCTCTACCTCGTCGTCGCAGAGCATTTCCTCATAGCTTCCGTATGCTTTTTCAAAGCCGAACTTTCCGGCAAATTCTTCTGCTCTTTTCAGGTCTCTTGCTGCAACGGCGTAGCACTCCGCACCTTCTGTGTGCATAACAGTATGCGCAAAAACCTGCGCAATGATTCCTGCGCCAAGTATAGCTATTTTCATATTGGTTAGCTCCTTTTAAAAATTTTTTCTGGTTCTGCAGTCTGATTACCTGTGCAGAACGGATAACGGTCATTTTGTCCGGCTGTTCCTGCTGGTCAGCGGGAATATTTTGAATTTTACAGTTTTATTTTACCATAGGTATGTATTTTAATCAACATAAAAACAGATATTTTCTTATAAAATATTGCTGAAAATATCTTCTGAAGTAAAAACTGTTTGGATATTTGCCATACATAAGTAACAGCGGAGACATTGGTTTACAGTAATACGGTGCTTGATTTTTAAAATGTATTATACTATAATTAAGAGAATGTATAATTACAGTGAAAGCGGGAGTGTAACAATGAGCAGAGCCTCTGAATACTATTACAACATGCTCACAAAGGAGCAGCAGAAGGCGTATTATGCAATACGCGAGGGACTTATGAACCTTAAGGAGTCTTTTCCTGTGCCGCGACTTTCCGGTAAGGAACTGACTGATATATACTTTAAAATAAGACTTGATCATCCGGAGATTTTCTGGTCGGTGTCGTTTAAGTACCGATACTATGAGGATTCGTCGACGGTTGAGATGGTGCCGAAGTATCTGTTTCACAAGGACAGGATACGGGAGCACCGTCAGGCTATGGAATCAAGAGTAAAAAAGCTTGCTGCGCAGGCACAGAAGCTCGATGAGACAGGCAGACTGCTTTTTATCCATGATTTTATATGTAACAGTGTTAAGTATGACAAGCTTAAGAAGGAGTACTCACATGAGATAATCGGCGCACTTGGTAACGGTGTTGCCGTGTGCGAGGGCATGGCAAAGGCTGTAAAGGTTCTCTGCGACCAGCTTGGAATCTGGTGCATAACGGTACTGTCGGAAGCGAATCCTGAAAAAGGTATAAAGTACCGTCATGCCTGGAATATCGTCAGAACCGGAGGCAGCTGCTATCATATTGACGCAACCTTTGACAATACCCTTTCAAAAAATGAAATTCTCCGACATGATTACTTTAAGCTCTCGGACAGCCAGATTTTCAGGGACCATGAACCGCTTATATGGAAGGCACCGGAGTGTTCTGACAACGGACATTTTTACTATAAGGAAAACAAGGTTTCGTGGACCACTGCCGATGAGGTGAGAAACCGCACAAAGCAGGCTGTCAGAAAGGGCAGGGTACTGCTTTTCAACTGGAGAGGCGGATATCTCACGAAGGAAGTTCTGAAGGAGCTTGCCGGGATATTTGCAGAGGAGGCCGAAGCAAAAGGCAAAACTGCAAGATGCTCCGTAAACTGGGCACAGGCTGTTCTGTGTGTAAGGTTTACAGAGGAAAAGGCAGAGTCGTCAGTTGAGATGGAAGAGGCAAATGAAGGCGAACTCTATGAAGCGGAAGAGAATGACAGCGAGTAAAAAAACGGGGCGCGGATTATTCCGCGCCCTTTATGAGTTTTATCATTGTTTTATCGAGCTTTACTGCCTTGTCCCATGGATTTATAATCACTCCGGAAATATTGTCCGAGGCAAGTGCTATATCAAACAGCTTTGATATCTCAGCTGTAAATCCGGAGACTATTTCATCGCTTTTCTTAAGCTCTTCCTCAAAGCCTGTAAATGCAGCAAACCATCTGCTGCCGTCCGGAGTGGTTACCGGTCTTAATTCAAGAGCGTTTTCATTCCCCGCTTTTACAGCCACAACGAAGTGTGCGCCTTTTTTCATCTGGCTGCGCACAGCAGTGAGCACTTTGGCGAGGTTTTCCTCGGTGAGTGAGGTGTACATTTTCTTTGCGGCATCCTCTATAAGTTTGTTCCCGGTAAGTGATTTGTCTGTTTTCATTTATATGCACAAATTCCTTTCTGTTATATCTGAGTTTAAAGCGCTGATTTTCTTATGAATCAGTGTTTTTTATATTCTGTTCTGACTGCCGGATGTGCTTTTTTTGTAAACATAAAATGCATGTGCAGTTTGTGCTGCGAGAAAAAGGAAGCACAGAAAAAATAATAATCCTGAGTATGCTCTTGCAGCTGCAAACGGCAGTTCAGATAAAAATGCTTCAAGAAATTTTAATCCGGTCATTTCCCATAGACCCGGAGTGTAGAAACACTGGCCCGGATGCAGTATTACATCAATATTAAAAGGCGGAAAAACGATGAAACACGGAATATATGCTAAAAGTATGGTCAGGTAATACATCCCAAGTCTTTTGTATCTTGAAGCTTTTGATGCGTCATCTGAAAAAATATCGTCACTTGCATCCCTGCTTGTTTTTTCAAAGAAACATAAATCTTCGAGACTCTTTGATATGAATTTCCATCCGCTGTCTTCGAACATTGCCTTATATTCTTCAAAATCAGCTTTCTTTGAAAAATGACGAAAGTCCATTCTGACTGTACCAATGCCGTTTTCGAGTTCTTCCCCGCTGTATTCGTACGGAGTGAAATCATAGCCCAGAGCAAAGCTGCTTGCTGATTTTAGTCTGTATCCTTTTTTTATCCAGGAATTAATCCATTTTTCTTCCTTTTCAAAGTTATCTCCCATAATATGAAATTTAGTCATAGTGTTCTCCTTTTTCTTCTGTTAAATGTATTTACGGGCTGCGGTCAGAAGTGACTGCAGTCTTTCTGTTTCCATTCTGAGTACGTCTTTTCCGAGCTGTGTGATTATGTACATTTTTCTTCGTTTGTCTTCTCCGGGGAACGGTTCGATGAGTTTTCTTGAAAGAAGATTTTCAATTGCCCCGTACATAGTTCCGGCTGCAATTCTAACTTTTCCTTCGCTCAGCTCCTCAACCTTCTGCATGATGAAGTAACCGTGCCCGGGTTCGTTAAGTGCAAGAAGTATGTAGAACGTTGTTTCAGTCAGCGGTAGAAATTTTGTCAGATTCATTCTGGTTTCCTTTCACAGCTATTGTAAACGCATTAAGGAAACACTGATTAAATCACGTCTTCGACTTGACGCACATTCTGCTTGCATATTTTCCGTCATCCAGCACAAAAACTCCTTGACATACGATAGTATGCCTGCGTCGTTTTTATACAGTCTGACGAAAAATCTGACT
>JAZUIH010000010.1:0-27907 GCA_045642145.1 Oscillospiraceae bacterium
AAGAAGAGCCGTTGTTTCTGGAAGGCAGTGCACATTATTCATTTGTGAAAAATGAATATTCAGGAAATGAAGACAAGACGGAAATGGATTACTGCATAGGTTACGGCACCGGACATATGGTGTTTGAAGCCGTTACAACCGTGTATGAGGCTAAGGCATATTCACTTGAGGACATGTCTCAGGAAATATATTTCACAGATTCTGAAGGCAGAAGAATTACATTTATCTCGGACATCGTGTGCAGCGATGACTATATCTGCGTGTACGGCTCTGCAGACAGATTGCGGAGCATATATGTTTATGACAGGGATCTGGTTCTTGTAAATGAAATACCGGATGACGGTATCCGGGAAATGGATATCTGCGGAGACAGTATATTCTGCATTGCTTCAGAAGGAGAAGACTGGCAGGACATTGTCACATATCTCAGACGTTATAATTTAGAAACTTCGGAAAAATCAGAAATATGTTTTGAGGACTTGTCATATACTGATATTCCGTATGATATTTACGCATCAGATTCCGGAGAAATAGCATTGCTGCTTTCAGATACGGATGAATCTTTCAGTACAAGAGTTGATTTATTCAGTACACAGCTTGAGTGTACCGGAAAAATTGTGTTTGCCTCTGATGACGATGTTCGTGTGCGCGGAACAAAGATTGTCAGTGAATATGAGGACGGATATATTATCACCGGGGACGGCGGCGATTCGGAATTCTTTATTGCTGACAGAAACAGAGAAACAATCTCTACAGTGAGTATACTGACAAATTCGCTGAAATCATTCGGACGGTTATTGAGAGGGTTCGGTGAATACAGATTTGCTGTAATCTCAGAGGACTGTCTGTACGGAATCAGGGATGACGGCAGCGCTGAACAGCTGAATTCTGCTCCTCTGCAGCCTTATGATATTAAATGCGTTTTTGATTATCATGGCCGGAACTATGCGGCAGTACAGATTACAGAAAGCAGCTGCAGATACAAAATAACAGATCCGGATCTTAACATTACTGATGTTATAGACACTGAAAACGGCTTCTGGTTTAATGTTTCCGCAGTAAACGGTCATATATTCGAGCAAACATATGACTATGGTGAGGAAGAGCGTGTGATTACTGTCAATGATATAGATATTAATACAGGTGAAAAACATGAAGTGCGGTTTCTTTCCGGTACGGTTGATACGGAGCTTGAATATACGGAGAATTATATAATTACTCATGACATGGAATGGAATCCGGATGCTGAAGGATATGTAAACATGACATATATATATGACTGGAACGGAGAACAGGTTAATGTTGTACAGGACATGAATGTTCAGTTTACTGATTTTGAAAATGATATGATTTACGGAAGCCTTTATGACGGGGGTTCAGACTACAGTGATGTTGTCATGAATATCAGTACCGGTGAAATTAAAAACATTCAGACTGAGTATCCGTGGGAAGACTACTGTATCTGGTCACCGGGAAACTTCGGATATAAAAGCTTTGCATGTACAGACAGGGGAATTTACGGAATATATCTTTCCGATGATACGCTGAAGACCCGGATGCTTGTTGATTTTGACAATGTAAACTTTAAAAATGATCTGACAAGGGAACAGATGGTACGTCTTTACTGCCCGGCACCTGACAGGGCATATGCCGATTACAAGATGTACATCTCTTCTGTGAAAAAAGAAAAACATTAGAAACACATAACCTGTTCTGCAGATCAGGAATTATAACAGTGGTAAATCCATAACAAAAAAGCAGATGCGGATTGCATCTGCTTTTTTTGAAAATAATAACGTGTTATCTGATAATTTTTCTCCACATTTCATCAGTGATTGTCTCTTCGCCGGCAACGTCTCTGGCGAGGACTGCTTTCAGAATCAGAGTGGCGTCATTCTGTGTGAGTTTTTTGCCGGATGAGGAAAGGTCCACGTCGCCGAGGAAACGGGCGAGTGATTCGGATGATTCTCCGGCAGTGTCTGTACGTATGAATTCATGCAGGACTGAGCGTTCTGAGACTGACTGTGACAGGACCTCTCTGAGTACTGCTGTTGCGTCGGCCTGTGAAACTCTTCCGTCAAGGTTTACGTCACCTCTCAGACCGGAGAAGCAGTTTACTTCGTTTTCGGAGTATATTTTTTCACCATCTGAATTCACAATAAATGCAACATGAGGAAGTACCGTGCCGTCGTCTGAAACACTTGTCAGGTCTGTGTATCTGCCGAACATTGAGGCTACGGACATTTTATCCGCGGTAAGCTTTCCGGATGCAGGTGCTGAGAAAGTTACTGTAAACAGTTCTGCGTCAGAATTCATTTTTCCGGTGTCGACACCTGTTAAAACCACATAGCCGCCGGATGACTCCCTGCCTGCCTGTCTGTCAAGAGCGGCTGCTTCATCTGAATCAGGCGCAGCGTAGTGAATCTTCATGCCGGAAGCGGAAACCTCAGTTTCCGAAGCTCTGGCGTTATTCTGTACTGCTGAATTATCTGCGGATGCAGGCAGAATGCTTTCAACTGCATACCCGTCAGGAAGGGTGAGACCGAAAGCAGCATATTCAAAATTTTGATTTTCGGCTGAAAAATCAGAAAGTCTGTATGTGTATTCTGCTCTTCCTTCAAATCCCATTGAATCAGTTTTTTCAGTTTTGATTACTGCATTTCCGGGCAGGGTAACCGTTTCGCTGTCAAATATTTCAGGAAGGGTTTTCTTTGCGCTGTTTACAGCTTTAAGCCATTTACCGGATGTCAGTCCGGGGAGCGGAGCGGTAATGCTTTCAGTGCTGCCCTGTGATTTTAACTCGAGGAATCCGTGAGGCATGTAGTGCTCGCGGTTTTCACCGCCGTAGTTACCCACTTCCATTTCATATACGCTTCCGTTTACAACTACCTCGCAGGTGAAGTGCTGATATCCGTATCTGTTCTTTTTCATAAACAGGATTCGTGAGTCGAATCCCATATATGCCATCATATATGCAAGTGCACCGTTGTACTGCAGGCACTGACCGGATTTCTGGGAAAATCCGCACTCGGCAGGTGACTCCGAAAGCTTTGAATATTCTTCGTATAATCCGGCATATTCTATATTCCAGTACAGCCAGAGTGATGTGTAGGAAACCTTTTCTGAAACGGTCATCTCATCAGTCAGATGAGTATCGATAAAGTCCTGGAGAATTTTTTTGTCCTTTGAGGTCATGGTGTATCCCCAGGTGCTTTTCATTGTATCAGAGTCATAAACCGGTATTGTGTCGTGCGGGGTTAGCGCCACTGTGTCAAGAACAGTGTAAAACTTACCGTATTCATCAGATTTCCATGGTTCTTCGGAACGGGAAGTATCAGGTGAGATTCGTCCGCCGTACCGGGTTTCGGCCGAAACGTCTGCCGTTCCGCATGCATTAATCATGATAAGCGCGGTTAAAAATGCAGCTGCTTTTCCTGTTTTCATATACATACAATCCTTTCAGAAGTAACAGTGTGCTCCTGTACTGTCCGGCAGGCATTCATTCTGCCTGCATGTCAGCTTAATCATTGCTTCCTTTATTTTTCGAGATTTTCAACATACAGGAACAGAGTCTGCTTTTCTTCTGAATAATCATCAGCAGGAATCATCTTCATTTCTGCCTGCTTGAATACATCGCCGTCTTTTCGCCTGTATGCAATGTTGAGATGTTTTGCACCGTCGGTAAAGTAACCGCAGAGGAACTCTCTGTTTGTCATTGAGAGATAGTGTTCGAGGTCATCAGGGTGTACCTGACCGGATTTTGCGAACATTTCGAGCCATTCGAAAATGCCGTCGGAAAATCCCCTGTCCTCACTCTGCTCATCTGCATTCATGGAAATAATGCTGTAGCTGTTGTCGGTAAGGCTGATTTTAAGAATTTTTGTGTAGGCCGCGCACAGTGCCTTGTATGCATTCTGCTGCTGTGCACGTCTGTCGATACCGTTTGATGTGTAATGAATGCGCTTAGCTGTATACATATTCTTGTCAGCAAGCTTTTCCATCTCTTCAAATGAAAGATCCGGATTCTCACATCTTGCTGCAAAGCCGCATGATACTGAAACGCCGTTTATATATTTTCCTTCAAATGAGGCTGTTTCCTCCGCAAATGAGGATTTTATTTTATCAAGTCCGTCACTGTCAGTTTTGATAAGTGCCATAAACTCGTCACCGCCTGTACGGTAGATTCGTCCGAAGTCACCCATGCATTTTTTCATGCATTTTGCAGCGCCGCTTATGAGTTCATCACCTGCAGCATGTCCGAGAGAGTCATTTACTGTTTTGAGTCCGTTTACATCCATCGATACAAGCACAAAGTCATCACCGTCAGTCAGTGACCTGTTTTCCGCAATGTCCTCAGCGTACATTTTTCTGTTGTAAAGACCTGTGAGTTCGTCAATATATGAGTTCCAGAGGAGCTTTTCCTCCTTTGCCTTTTCGTCGTGAATTGTGCGGATAGCCCAGATAACATGAAGCAGCTTTCCGTCACTGTCTCTGTCCGCTGCGATGAAAAAGCCTTCGGCCCAGCCGAGGTGTATACTTTCAAACTGCATTGAGATATAGTATTTTTTCGAAGTGAGACGTTCATCGATTGTATCAAGATTTACAAAGTCTCTCATTTCCTTTGTATACTGCGGCATTACAAGCTGTGTGCACATTTTTTCGAGTGTATCACGGGCGTTTCCGCAGCTTGCGATAATGTTTTTGTTTTCTTCTATGCGGTTTTCCACCTCAGCGTATGTTCCTGCACTCAGGTCAACGTAGTAGCTGCAGAAGTAAACGCCTGCCATTGAAGAGATAATCGTCATCTGCTTTTTCATATCGATGATATATTCAAAGGTTTCAGCTTCCTCAACATGAACATGAAGAAAGCATACGCCTATCATATATCCGATAGAGTATATCGGAAGAAGCGGGAAATTGATCTGGGCGACAATTGCAGCCATCATGGTTATACCGAACAGTGCAATTGACTCATTCCTGCGCTTCTGCAAGCCTTCCGAAGCAAGGGATGTTGTAAATGCGTGAATTGCGGAAAGCATGAACATCATAATCTGTATGTAGAGTGCAATATATCTTACCGGTCCTGCATGATAGCTTCCGTTTTCGTCAAATGAGAAGAATACCGGGTACACTGTATTGACCAGCAGCGATGATAACTCAGCTATAAGGAAAAAACGCCCTGAGTTTTTTATAATCTTTCCGAAAAGATTTGTCTGGTTAAGGTATGAGACAACATACTCACTCCAGCACATAACAGCTGATGCCATTGCTACATAGTAGAGGTATGTATCAGCGCAAAGCAGCGCAGTCAGATGCATTCCGTCGAATATACCCCACAGCAAATCCGTTACATAGTATGCCGCAACTGCCATAAGGAACTGTCTGTACTGGCGCATACCGTTCTTCTTATTGTTATTATCTCTGTTAAAATCGTCTTTATTGATAATCATATGAATAACCAGTGCAAGCAGACCGATTACCGAGTATGTAATATCAGGCATAAAATTTCCCCTCCACCCTTTTCATAGAACGCTGACGGAACACTGTTTAAAGGTCAGTGCTTCATCATATATACGTTAAGTATAACATTTTTTTGCCCGTCAGGCAAGAAGTTTTCTGACATTTATATAGTATGCGTCAGAATATTTTTTTAGGGTGACAAGTATTCCTGAATCCGGGGATTTGACCGCCGAATGACGAAAAGTAGTTTATATTTTATAAAATAAACAATATTGCGCTTATATGTTTATTAATAACTATTATATTAGTATATTGAATTAGGGGAATGAAAATGATATAATCATTTATAACGGTTATTTAAGTAATTTAATCTGCAGCCTCTGATGGCTTGCTGATTAAGCTGCGCCGGGGGAAGATATACAGAAAGAAAGGAATATTCAAAATGAAAAAAGTAAAATCATTAATCGCATGCGTGGCAAGTCTCTGCCTTATCAGCTCATTCGCATTCTCAGCAGTATCAGCTGATGAAAACCAGACAGTAAACGGACCTTCAGATTCACTCGGAAGTGTTTCAGATATTGCTGCAGATATTATTAATCCTGCAGTGACAACAGCAGTTACTACAGAAGCAACTGTTATTTCCGGAACAACAACAGCATCTGAAGTTTCAGCTGAAGTTACAGCAGCCGCTGTTACAGATATCACATCAGATGTTACAACATCAGCAGTAACAGAGATTACATCAGCAGTTACAACAGCTGAGACTACAGTTACTACAGCAGTTCCGGCTCACGTAAATGACATCGTAATCGGTCTTGATATTTCAGGAAGTATGAGCGGTGAACCTCTCAAGGCTATGAAGGACGCTGCAATCGAATTCTGCGAATACGTAATCGCAAATGATCCGGGCGCAAGAATTGCTGTTGTTCCTTTTGCAAGCTCAGTAAAGCCGGGCGTTTCATATACAAACGATGTTACAGAACTTACAACATATATCAGCGGCATGAGAGCAAGCGGCGGTACAGACTATGCAGAAGCTATGCAGCAGATTGTACTTCAGCTTAAGAACGGAAGCGGCGAAAAGAAGAACGTAGTATTTATGGCTGACGGCCTTCCTAACGAAGGTTTAAGAGATACATCTGACGAATACAAGGCTCAGTATCCTGACTATGACGCTTACGAAAAGGGCGCTCTTAAGATTGACAATGAAGAAGTTAAGCCTGGCGCAAATGTATATACAGTTGGATTTTTCCACTCATTAAACGGCAGCTCAAAGGATCACGCTGAAAAGTATATGAAGGATCTTGCAAGCTCACAGACACAGTATTTCAATGCTGATGTATCATCACTCAAGGAAGTTTTTGCAGAAATCGCAGACGAAATCGTAATCGAAGTTACAACAGTTGCATACCAGGCACCTGCTGAAAATGAAAACGAAAAGGCTGAATCTTCAGCTGCTGCTGTAACAACTACAGCTGCTGAGACTAAGGCAAATGCAACTCCAAAGACAGCAGACAGCAGAAACATTGCTCCTGCACTCACAGCTGCATTCGGTGCATGTGCTGCAATCGCATTAACAAAGAAGAAGAAGGAAGACTAATCAGTTTTCTGAATAAACAGAGGCTCCGGTGATATAAGCTCACCGGAGCCTTTTTGTATACTGACGTTTTCATAAATTTACTAAAAGCAGTTGCACTTCTAAAAAAGAAATGATATAATTACAATATACATAAAACAGTGATTTTGTTCACAATATCGTAAATCCGATAAATAATATTATAACAGTGAAGGAGTTTGGTTATGAGTTTTTTAGAAGCTGCCAGAGCAAGATATTCAGTAAGAAAGTTTGAACAGAGACCGGTAAGCGCAGAGGATATGGAAAAGATTCTCGAAGCTGCAAACGTCGCACCTACAGCATGCAATTACCAGCCGCAGAGAATTTACGTTGTACAGAGCGAGGAAAACCTCGAAAAGCTTAACAGCCTCTGCAAGTGCATTTTCGGTGCGAAGACAGTTCTTATGTTCACATACAACACAGACGAAGAATGGAAAAACCCTCTTGAAGCAGGCGTGAGAGCAGGTGTCGAGGACGTCAGCATAGTTGCAACTCATGCAATGATGGAAGCATGGGACCTCGGTATCGGTTCGTGCTGGGTAAACTTTTTCGCAAACAGCAGGATAGAAGAGGCCTTCGGTATTCCTGAAAATGAAAAGCTTGTTCTTCTTCTCCCTATGGGTTATCCTGCACCTGACGCAGCTCCTATTGAGATGCACAGCAAATGCAAGGCTATAGAGGAAACAGTAAAATTTATCTGATGAAAAATCTGCCTGTATATCATGTGCGGCAGGTTAATCAGTGCATCCATAAAAAAATCACATCAGAGCCCAGCAAATGGGATTCTGATGTGATTTTTTGTTTTTCAGAACTGTAACAGCAGGGCATTAGTCCATTACGGAGTTGCCTACTGAGAATGATATTCCGCCCGGATTGATTACAAATCCTGCTGCATGGGACGCTGCGTCTCTGAGTGCTTCATAGTTCATTACTGCAGCATTCCACTCATCCTTTGAGTATACCTTCGTAAACTCACGCCAGTCAGTGAAGGCAGCAACGAAACCGCCCGGACCGCCGTAAGGATTTACTATGGCAATCTGTGAAGGTGTGGCATCACTGATGTGCATTACCTGACCGTCCTCAAGATGGTGTTCGGTTTTTACAGGTACAAGGAGATTTGATTCTTTAATAAGCTGCTTGATTTTTTTGTCGTTTTCAGGAAGTGACGGGTGCTTTCCGTCACTTGCATATGCAAGTTCAGCTCCTGAGAGAATTGTGAACATAAGCTCAGGATGTACTGCGTCACCGTAGCCTGTTTCAGGTTCTCTGAGAATGTCTCTTCTGAGGATGTCCACGCTCTGCTGTCCGTTGTCAAGGATTACAGTTTCGATTCCGAGTCTGTAGAGCTCAACCATTTCGTTCAGAATGTTTTCCTTTGTGATTTCTCTCATAGTGAGAGGAACACCGAGCTCGAAGTAGTGGTGGTGAGCTGCCTTTGAAAATTCCTTTTCAGAGAACACCCATGCGTTACCCTTTACGTCGATGTAAGGGTAGCCTGTCATAACGTGATAAGCTATGTAGATTGAATCCGAGTTTACCAGACGGATTATTATGGAACTGAAAACATACTGTCTTCTCTGAAGCATTTCCTCGTTCTTTTCGTCCTTTTTCAGCTCGTCAAGTACTGCTGAATAGAGGAAAATCATTTCCTGTACACTCAGCTCCATGAGTGTTTCATCGGAACCACTGTGCAGATATCTGTCAGTGATTTCTTTTTTTCTTTCGTCGGTCATTATTAACCCTCCTTACAGAAAAAGCTGCATGAAACAGCATGCAGCTTTTAGATGTTCATAAAATGTATAGCAAACGTCAAAAATAATTCTGTCGCTGACTACGTTAAAAAATATAATCAGATTTCGAAGTCACCGTGGTCTTCGTTGTTTACAACATAGTAAGCCTTGCTTTCCTTGATGTTTACGTAAACCTTAATATCTGAAATAACCCCAGTGTTTGATGCCTGCCAGTGTTTCTTTGCGTTTTCTGTTACATCAGCAACTGAAACCTGCTTGCCGTCAAATTCGATAAAGCAGCTTTCCTTTGCAGTCTTCTTAGCCTTAGGAGCAGTTTCCTTCTTAGGTGCGGCTTCCTTTTTAGGAGCGGCTGCCTTCTTTGCAGGAGCTTCCTTCTTAGGAGTAGCTTCTTTCTTAGGTGCTTCCTTTACTGTTTCCTTAGCAGCAGGAACTGCTGTGCTGAGAGGTGCTGTAACTTCCTTAACGTCTTTCTTTACTGGTGTACTTTTTTTATTATCCTTAGACATACCAATGTTCCCCTTTTCTTAATAAATGGAATCAGTTAATGATTTTATAATGATTATATCACTTATATCACTATTTGTCAAATCGTTTTTTCAGAAAATACAAAAAGAAAACAAAAAAAGCCGCAGATAAAATCTGCAGCTTTTAAGCGCGGAAAGAGGGATTTGAACCCTCGCGCCGGTTTCCCGACCTACTCCCTTAGCAGGGGAGCCCCTTCACCACTTGGGTATTTCCGCATGTTGAATCACTGAAAGTATTCACGCCAAATAAGAAAAAATTGGCGCAGAGGGTGGGATTCGAACCCACGTGACCGTTAAGTCAAACGGTTTTCAAGACCGCCTCGTTATGACCGCTTCGATACCTCTGCGTATTTGACTTAATTATTATAGCATGTCAGAAAACGTTTGTCAATACTTTTTTGAATTTTTTTAAACATTTTTAGTGCGCGTGAATTTTAAGTGTGCTGATTTTCTGAAAAAACAAAGGCAGCGGCGCCTGCTGCACTCACTGCCTTTTTGGTTTTACATTGTTTTCTTAATCTTTACCTTCCTAATCGCATGGCCACGGTGTTTCAGTTGAATCTATAAACGCAGCAACCTGATCATACGGCATAGGTCTTCCGAAGAGAAATCCCTGTACAAGCTCACATCCGATTTTCTCAAGGAAAGGAATCTGCTGCGGGAATTCAACACCTTCACATACAACACGGATGTTGATGTTATGCGCCATGCTGGTAATCGATCTGATAATCTCAGTCGGTTTTTTCTCAACAAGGTTTTCAGTGAGAAAGGCTCTGTCTATCTTGAGCGCATCAACCGGAATGTCCTTGAGAAGATTAAGAGTTGAATATCCGGCGCCGAAGTCGTCCATGGATATTCGGAATCCGTAATCCCTCAGCGAAGTAAGCACGCTGATTGTTTCATCAAGGTTATTTACACATGCGCTTTCGGTAATCTCAAGTTCTATATATTCAGGCGGAACGCAGTATTTTTCAACAAGACTGATAAGCCTTCTTACGTATCCGCGTTCGTGTATGGTAATCTGAGACTGGTTGACAGCTACAGGCAGAACGCGCAGTCCGTTGTCAAGACGGCTTCTGATATATGAGCACATCTGTTCAAGAACGCAGAAGTCGATGCTGCTTACAAGTCCGTTCTCCTCACAGACGTCTATAAACATGTCAGGGGTGAGAAGACCCTTCACAGGATGATTCCATCTTACCAGCGCCTCCATGCTCACATATTCATGGTTTATAATATCGAACTGAGGCTGAACGAAGGTGCATATCTGTCCGTTTCTGACCGCGTCAGGAATCTCACTGAGAATTTCAAACTTCTTGATTTCCTCTTCATTCATTGACGGATCATAGTTTACAAACGAAGTGCCTTCCTTCTTCTTTGCATTTTCATGGGCCATGATGGCGCAGTCAAGAAGCTGTTCAAGCTCCGCACTTCTGTTGGTGTCATCCACAGTGACAAGACCTGCTGAAAACTGAATCTCGCTGGTTTCAGTAATATGAAGCTCCTGCAGTCTGTAGTTTATCTCATCCATTCGTTTCAGAACAGTATCAAGGTTGTGAACACTTGTGAGAAGCAGGAAGTTGTCAGCAAACAGTCTTGTGAAGAATTCACCCGGCCTGAGGAATTCCTGAAGCATATTGCATATTTCCTGAAGAATCCGGTCGCCCTTTTCATATCCGAGTATATGGTTGATATTTCTGAAGTGCCTGATATCCGCGTTGTACAGGTGATATACGCTGCTGCTGTTCCTGATGGTTTCCGCAGCCCTTACCTTGAAGTCACTTAGGCTCAGCTGACGTCGGTCACTGGCCTTTTCACCTGAGTAAATGGCGTACCTTGTTCTGTCAAAACGCTTTGCGCTGTACATTGCGATTTCCGCTTTTTTATAGAGTGTATCAAAGTCTTCACCGTGAGCAGGGGAGAATGCAACGCCGACACATCCGGTCAGTGTTTCGTCCTGCAGTTCAGGTATGCTGACGTTCCTGCACAGACTGCACAGCTCCTTTGCGGTGATGTTTACGTTGTCATATGATTCGATATCCTTGACAAATATCATGAATTCATCTCCGTACATTTTTCCGGCAAATGACGGGTACTTAACCGCAAGCAGTGCCTCCGAAACCGCGTCAAGAATTTTTCTGCCGGTTTCCTCGCCGTGTATGCGGCTTATGTCCATAAATCCGTTGAGATCAAGAATATAAAGTGCGTGGAATCTTCCGTTGTCATGATGTCCGTCAAGGTATTCATTTACAAGAGCACTGAATGAGTTCTTCGACAGAAGACGCTTAGGCTTTACAGCCATCGGCTCGTCGTGCATGGTTACATCAGTCTGATTTTCAGCATCCGATATATCTGTGAGCCCGATGGTCATGATGACGCTGCCGGTGCTGGTTTCATCCCTGAGATCAGCCTCGGCTCTTACCCGTATATACTGCTCTCCTGATTTTTTTATACGAAATTCAGCTTCCTGATGAAGATTTCCCTCGAAGTAGTTTTTCCACATATTCCTGATATTAAACATATCACCGATCAGTGAACGGTCCTCAGGAAATGCGCAGGAAATGAGCGCAGTCACGAGAAATGTAACATAAGGTGTGTTATCCGGTACAGGGGCGTGGGAACCGATACTGCTTCTGCAGCGGATAACCCTGCTGTCTGAAAGACTGACAGCGCAGGACATAAGCTCCTTTTCACCGGGTTCGCGGCTTAAGTATCCTACGGTTTCACCGTTCTGGCTCTGGTCGGATATATCGGAAATAATTCCGACTGCTCCGGAGACACACCCGTCACTGACGGTAACTGCAGTCAGGTCAGCTTTCAGCCATGCCGGCTTAATACCCGGAAGACTGTGCTTAAATGTGCAGCTGCCCTCTTTCAGCCCGTTTTTTATGTCATAGTAAAGTGATGAAATGCTTTCACGGAATGATTCGTGGACGATTCCGCTTTTAAACAGACCGTCAGGCATACCTGTAATTACTGACGGAAGGCCGTATTTCTGTCTGAATATATCATGAAAAGTCACTGTACTGTCGTAGTAATTTACAGTGAATAAAATTTTTGATTCTGATGCGGATGAAGCTGCCAGTACGTTTTTAAGTGTCTCAGCTTCGCATTCTGTTTCACGCAGGCCTGTGGCATCGTGAAATGTGCACACATAGCACGGATTTCCCTTTTCGAGGGACCTGAATGAGCCGAATGTCACCCACAGTGTTCTTCCGCTTCCTGTTATGGCTCTGCATATGTTTCTGTTTCCTGAGCCCGTGCGCATAATACTGTGAATAAAGCCGCTGTGGTCATCAGGGTGAATAATATATCTGCTCATACTTTTCCTGAAGCTTTCAGTTTCGTCTTCAGTGTATCCGAAAAGATTCCAGAAGCCCTGGTTTGCCCTGATAAGTTCAGCGGTATCTTCGGTTTCATTAAGGCAAAATGTCGCACAGGCAAGATTTTCAGTTATATTTTTAAGAAGCATTCTGTTCTTCAGAAGATCATGCTCTGCTTTTTTCTGTTCGGTAATATCCTCACCGATGCCGATGAAGTATACCTCTCCGGAAGGAAAGGTCATTTTTTTAAATGAGCAGCTGATCCAGCGCGTTACATTGTCCCTGCTTTTAATTCGTACGGTACAGGCAGATATGGTGCCTGATTTGTCAGCACTTCTGATGGCGTGGAGAAAATGATCCGTGTCGCGCGGATTCATGAAGTCAGTGTAGCTGAGGTCAAGTGTCCTTGCCTCATCATCCGTGTATCCGGTTATCTTCAGAAAGCTGTCGTTGTAGAAGAACGGAAACTTTTCCGATCTTCTGAACTTGAACATAACAGGCTGCATTGAGCGGATGAGCTCCTCGTACTGCCTGAAGTATTCGGAATCACCGAGCAGTGAAAAGGCACAGATGACACGTTCATAGTTGTCATCAGTTGTGGTGTATATGAGATTGCATCTTACACAGATAACGGAACGGTCCTTTTTTATAAGACGCAGGTTAATACTCTCAAACGGATTTCCTGAGGACAGGGAGCTTTTGATACTGTGATATCTTTCAAGATCATCCGGGTGGATTATTTTGTTTAGGTCTCTTGTTTCCGGCTCGGCAAGCGAGTCGTATCCGATAAGTGAGGAAAATCTGGTGTCATATTCGCATGTTATGCTGTCATTGCAGGTGTCTGTTATGAAAAAACAGTCACAGCTGGTGTCGTTATAACATATTTCTCCTGATGAGTACATTATCATTTCTCCTTCCGCAGGAATTTCGTACAGTGCCGGACACTATTTTCATTATAGCTTATCAAAATCAAAAAATCAACAGTTTTTTCAACAATAAAAAAATGAAATGTGCACAATGACTAAAATATGATTATAGTAATCATTGTGTGCGGTGTCTGCTGCCGGACGGCTGCAATGAGCTGACTGCAGCGACTCATTGCAGGGCAGTGGAAGAATAAAAAAATGCCGGGTCAGTTTTCTGACCCGGCACCGGTTATCTTGGTTTAACTTTCATAATAAACATCGTAAGGAATACCCATACTGTGTGATAAAGAATAATCATAAGCGGAGTTATCTGTCCGATACTTCCGATAATCATAAATATTATTACAAAGAACAGGGCGAGCAGAGCAGATGTGCTCTGAAGAACGAGACCCGTCAGCGAGCTGTGGTGAATGTGACGGATGTTTGATATAGCCTTTGCCTTTGATGCCAGGGTTCCTGAGCATATTACTGAGGAACTTGTTTCTGCGGCCGGTGAGGTGATTTCATCACAGAATTCGCGCAGCTCTGAAGGAACAATCCTGATCATGTCTTCAGGAATATCAAACAGTCTTGAGATTCTTGTTGCTGTTACAATGCTGTCTGTGGTTTTAATTATAAGTGAAATTCCGTTTCCGGCGAGTTCGTTAAGGTATTCTGAAACTTTGCTGTCAGCAGTGAGCTTCACAGTGAAAACAGCGGCAAGGTTTCCTGAAACCGAGAGGTATACAGGAATAAGTCCTCTTCCGGCTGCTTCCTGTTCTCTTGACTTTGGCGGAATTCCCTCGATATTGTGATCGGCCATAAGCTGGCGTGTACCGAAAAGAATACGCTTGTTTTTTATCCATCCGCACAGTCCGAGCGTATCCTCACATGAGAAGTTTTCAACCTTTTCGAGAAGCTCGTCATTATGGTCTGTAATCTGTTCAAACAGTCCTGAAAAAATGCTGCCTGAATTTTTGATAAGACTTGCTGCAGTTATGAGAACATCGTCAATCTTTGTATCCGAATACATTTTGAGTGATATAAGCTGAACTGACTGTTCAGGGAAAATCTGTCCGGAATCAAGAATGAGGGAGTTAGTATCATAGAAGTCGTCAATGCTCTGGTATCCGAGGATTATGCTCTCGTTTTCCTCCGTTTCAGCTGCCGCATTTGCAAGCGGAAGATTGATAACGAGCGGTATTCCGAAGCAGGCACATACAGAGATGAACATGGAAAGCATTGAAAATGCAAATGTAAAGCTTAGCGTTTCCATGGTCCTGCTGCATATCATAATGGAGAGAAGAGTGAGTATCACTGAAACAAACAGCGACGCAGGCACGAACTTTCTGCAGAGCTTGTCCGCGATATCAGTGGAATATGTATATCTGAGAAAATCCTTTGAAAAACCGGTTTTTCTTGTGGCGGCGAGAATCGGATAGTCATATATGACGCCTCTGGTAATCTGTGCAGCCTTTTCCTCATTGTCAACGTAAACAAGTGAGTGCTTTGTTTCTGATGAAATGAGCATGTCGAAGTTGTTTATGGCTCTGTTTACAATCAGATGCTTTCCGAGGGTGTTTACAAGTACTGCAGTGACTGCCACCGGAGTAAATATGTATATGCTTCCCGACTGAATCATATCCGGACTCTCAGTGGAAACCGCAGCAGCTATTGTGCTTATCGTTATCGCAGCAGCGGCAAGGCTGTCACAGTCGGCTTTTTTTCTGAAAAGATTGCGTATGCCGCCTGTTATCATCGGAAATGATGAGAAAAGTGCGAGCGCGGATATCAGGAACATCGCAAAGCTGTATCTGTGAGGTGATACACTGTTGTTTATAAATTCGGGAACAGGTATGCTGTACAGCGCTGATGCCGAAAGATAAACGCTTGCGAGAACTGCGGCAAGCTGAACAAAGAATTTTACGGTAAGACTGCCCTTGAGGCTGTAAAGCTCTTCCTGAATAAGTGAGGCATCGCCCGGTTCGTTGTAGTCATCGATACTGCTGTCCTGCTGACCGGCGCTGTTTCCCTTCCTGCTGAAGAATCCTCCTGACTCGTCAGTGCCTTCGTCCTCATCCTCGTTTATATCAACGTCTATTGAAAAGTAGTCAACCTCAGGAGTGGACTTAACGTCCAGACCATGGTTCTTTTCTGCAGAATTTCTTGAACCGAAGAGTTCACGTCTGAGTTCAGGAAGTCCGCTGAGAAGTTCATCGAGTTTTTCAAGAAGAGGTGAGACCGGCTTTTTCTTTCCGGTGTCAAGCGATGAAATATCTGATTTCGTTTCCGGAGGTTCGCTGTAGTTCTTTTTTCTTGATGTTCCGCGTGAATCGGCAGTGTTTCGAGACACTCCGCTTTCTTTTCGTACATATCTGATGTTGTCTTCAGGATTCTGCACTCTGTTTGTGCGGTCCTCTGTTTTTGCGGCACTGCGGTATGAAAAGCTGAGTCGCTTTGTTCTGTAGATGTCATCCTCGTTTTCATCGCTGTATGCTGATGAAGGAGTGTCATCGGAAACAGGGCCTGACATAACAGGAACTCTTCTGGTTTCATTTTCCGGAATAACAGGTTCGGCTTCATCCGTGTAAGGTTCGTCCGGGATTATGCTGTCCGGTTCGGACTCCTCCTCATCATCTGTGTCATCAGTAAATGCACTTTCAGAACCGGAAATCTCATCATCGTCCGGTTCATCGGAGTCTGTGAGACTGCTATCATCAGTGTCTTCCGGAGATTCGCCGTCCACTGAACGGTAAAGTTCTTCATCCAGTGCGTTTAATTCTTCGTACAGTATGGAGGAAAGCTTTGTGAAAGCAATCGTTTTTGCTTCAGTCTTTTCATTTGATAACGGTTCCGCATAAGTATCACCGGTGTTTTCCTCTGACAGAAGCTCATCCGGTAAATTGGAATTTTTCGGTTCCATCTTAACTCCTTATCTGTTTCTCTGTCTTACCGCTTCGTACATGAATATTCCGGCTGCCACCGAAGCGTTAAGAGAATTTACGTGACCGAACATAGGGAGACTGAGGAGAAAATCACATTTGTCCTTTATGAGTTTTCCCATGCCGAAGCCTTCAGAGCCGATAACAAAGGCAATACCGCCCTTAAGATCAGCTGAAGTGTAGTCAGTTCCTTCGGCATCAGTTCCGTATATCCAGATATTCTTTTCCTTTAGTTCATCCATAACAGACGCAAGATTTGCCACGCGGGCTACAGGAATCCAGCTTGCAGCGCCTGCTGAGGTTTTGTGTACAGTCTGATTCAGTGAGGCACTTCTTCTCTTCGGAATGATAATTCCGTCCGCACCTGCTGCTTCAGCTGTTCTGATGATTGCGCCGAGGTTGTGAGGGTCTTCGATTTCATCGCAGATTATAATGAAAGGATCGTGTCCCTTCTCTGCAGCTCTGTCAAGAATATCCTCAACAGTTGAATATTCAGCGCATGCACATACTGCTATGACACCCTGATGGGTCGCAGTACCGCACATCTGACGAAGCTTCTGGTCGTTTACGTTCTTTACCACAACTCCGTTGTTCTTTGCCATTGAGGCAATCTTGCTGAATATTGTTCCGGCACCTGAAATATAAACAGTGTCAATAGGCTGGTCAGCTCTGAGAGCTTCCATAACAGGGTTTTTTCCCAGTATGAGATTCTCGTTCTGATCGCCGTTCTGGTTTGTGTTTTTATCGTTCATAGTGTAATCATTCTCACTTTTTACATAGAATTTAACAACATACATAATAGATTATATCATGAATCAGAAAAAAAAACAATGCTTTTGAAGACATGACATCTGAAAAATTTACCGGAACACGTCCGGAAGCACCGTAAAATAAGGATGCATACTGTAAAAAAATCTGTTTGTAAAGCACTGCACTGTGTGTACTGCGTTGCGTTCTGTCTGAAAATATGATATAATTAAGGAAACGATAAATCAGTGTCTGCGGAAAACATACGAAAGGGGGAGGATTACATGGGACTGTTTGACAGACTGATGAAAAAAAAGAATACGACGGAAAATGAAGCTGCAGGTACAGGCGCGGAAAAACACAGTGATTCTGTAAAGCCGGTTCAGACAGAACATCCGGCTGAAAAGGCAGAGTTTGTACCTGACAAACGTTTTGAACCTGAAAAAACAGCACCGTGCCGTCTTCTCTGGAACGAATATCCTGAAGGAAGAAAAGGGGCATCCTTTGAGCCCTTCAGACTTATGAACGAAAAAATGCGTCTGACCCGCGGTATTCTTGAGGAAAACTTCTTCAGAGTAAACGATTCTTCCAGACGCTTTCCGGATACTGATAAAAACCAGCTGGACCTTATCAGATTTCTCAGTGAAATAAACAGCGTATCAAAAGAGATACTCGATGAGATACGTCAGGAGAAAAATGAACTTAAGCACGCGCAGATGTCGGGCAGAAATCCTGATGAGGTTCAGGCCGGTTTTATGCCGTCTGACTTCCGCATAATTACCGGACTTGCGGAAAACGAAGTCAGGGCCTGGATATATATTTTCCCTCCGCGCAACGGCGGAAAGGATGTTACAGCAGAAGATATATCAGCCGCCCTTGCAGAAAACGGTATTGTATATGGTATTGACAGCGAAGCGGTTTCCGGAGCGGCATTTGACAGGCTTTATTTTACTGTTGTTGAGGCGGCAAAGGGGGATGACCCTGTGAACGGCGAAAAGGGGTACGTGAAGGAGCTCTTTTCAAGGGAGACAAACAGGGTTAATATTTCCGAGGATGAAAACGGACGCGTAAACTATAAGGAACTCGGAACGATTCAGAACATTCATGCAGGTGACCATATTGCTGAGATTATTCCTCCGGGAAAGGGCGTAAACGGCAAATCAGTAACCGGCGCTGAGGTGAAGGCTGAGGACGGACGTCCTGCACGGTTCAAGTTCGGCTCCGGCACTGTAAAGTCTGAGGACGGAAAATTTATCAGTGCAAAAACCGACGGAGAGCTCAGTTTCCGTGACGGTGCCTTCTGCGTAAACAAGGTAATGAGAATCAACCATGATATTGACGTATCAACCGGAAATATTGACTTTGCCGGCGATATAATAATTTACGGAAATATCCGTGAGGGCTTCTCGGTAAAATGTGAGGGAAGCATGCATCTTGAGGGGCATTCGGAGGCGGCGGATATATGTGTCGGGGGTGACCTTGTAATTACCAAGGGAATGTTCGGCGGCTCGGCCGGAAAGATAGAAGCAGGCGGAAATCTGACATGCAAATATCTTGAGAACTGCCGTGTCAGCGTAAAGGGCGACGTCCGGGCCGACCAGATTCTGAACTGTACGGTACATGCAGACGGAAAGGTGGAGGCTTCCGGTGAAAAGGGAAGAATTATCGGCGGCAGCATATCAGGTGCCTGTGGTATAAAGGCTGACTATATCGGTACTGTTCACGGCAACACCACAGCCGCAACGCTTGAGGTCGGCATGGCTGAGACAGTAAAGCGCCTTACGCAGGAACACGAGGAAAAGCTTCGCGCCTGTGATGAGAGCATAGAAAAGCTTCAGAAAAACGTGGCTGCACTTTCTAGGATGCGTGACAGAATGAACCAGGTTCAGATGGCGATGTTCGAAAAGATAAAGCTTCAGCTTGAGACTGAGACTGAGGAGAGGGAAAGGCTTCAGGAGAAGTTTCAGAAAACTCCGCGGACCTGTGAAATCAGATGCCGCGTACTGAGGTCATCTGTTAATATTATATATGACGGCGTAAAGTACAGCCTCGACCAGAACCTGGACGATTTTCATGTTTACAAGTCAGAAAACAGGATAGTAGTAAAGGGAAAGGGCTTTGAAAAGTCACTCAGAGCATAACTGCAGGGAATCACAGTATGATTCCCTGTTTTCAGTTTGCGGGGATAACGGCGGCGGTTCCGTGCTTTTCCCGTGATACATGCAGGGAACGGGTACATGGCTGAAACAGTGTTTTCCCATATATTTTTACTTCGGTTGAAATATGTGGAAAACTATGTTGAAAATGTTGAAACAAGGTCCCGCATGTTGAAAATCAGTAGGAAACAGTTGAAAACTCTGTTGAATCAGTGGAAAAACATGAGTTTTTCAGTCTGTTGATATATGTTGAAAAGGATGATAACCGGTATGGATTACAGTAAAACACAGGGAGGAATAGTTGTCTGTCAGAAAGATTTCAACATTCCCCAGACACTTGACTGCGGACAGTCGTTCAGATGGACAGTCAGACCCGACGGCTCTGCAGACGGATATTTTCTTAACAGATATCTGGATATATCATGCACAGGTGAGGATACATTCCTTTTAAAAAATGTCAGTGAGGACGAGTTTCTGAATGTATGGAAGGATTATTTTGATTTTGACACGGATTACGGTGAGCTCAAACGCAGATTCAGTGAGGACAGAATTCTCTCCGAAGCATGCAGCTTTGCGGGCGGGATACGTATCCTGAGGCAGGATCCGTGGGAGATGCTGTGTTCATTTATAATTTCACAGAACAACAACATTCCGAGGATAAAGGGGATTATCGGACGGCTCTGCGAAAGGTACGGCGGCTTTCCGGATGCATTAAGTCTTTCGGCGGAAACGCCTGAATCCCTTGCATATCTCAGGTCCGGATTCCGCGCAAAGTACATAGCGGATGCGGCAGCTAAAACTGCTTCCGGGGAAACAGACCTTGCGGCGGTCAGTGCCATGCCGTATGAGGATGCCCGGAAGGAGCTTATGAAAATAAAGGGTGTCGGTCCGAAGGTGGCTGACTGTGTTCTTCTTTTCGGAATGCACCGCATGGAGGCTTATCCTGTGGACATATGGATAAAAAGGGTTCTTGCCACGTTCTATCCTGACGGAATGCCTGACTGCACCAGAGGGTTTGAGGGTGCTGCCCAGCAGTATCTTTTTCACTACATACGTTCAAATCCTGATATGCTTGAAGGCGTTTGATAAAATAAACTAAAATAACGAATAAATGCGATTAATTTGTGAAAATATTGTGTAAAGTGTGCTATAAAACTTGACAAAACTAAGGTTTTGTTGTATGATTGTCTTATGGATTTCTATGTATTACGGATATGTGCAAAGGGAGGTGGAAGTGAATGAAGAACGGCAGAATAAACATTGGTATCATGGTCAACAGTATTCAGAATGACTATTCTACCCTTATGTGTCAGGGAGCTGCAGTTGCGGCTGAGGAGCTTGATGCAAATCTGCTTATTATTCCGGGCAGAGAGCTTAATGCTCACTGGGACAATATCGAGATTAACAGATTCGAATGTCAGAGCAACGTTCTTTACTCATATGTAACCCCAAGCAATATCGATGTTCTGCTTGTTTCCACCGGAACAGTAGGATTCTTTCTTGACTATGAGCACAAGAAGGAGTTTCTTGAACGCTTTAAGGGCATTAAGGTTATTGCCCTCGAAACCAGGATAGACGGTTTCCCGAGCATTACATTCAGTCTTGACGGACTGAGGGAAGCTATAGAACATATTATAAACGTTCACGGCAAAAGAAAAATCGCCTTTCTCAGCGGTCCGCGTGAAAATTCAGCAGCTGCCGAGAGACTTGAGCTGTTCAGGCAGATTATGAAGGAAAACGGCATAGAGTACGATGAAAAGTACATCGCATACGGCGATTTTACTGACTACTGTGAGCCCGTTATAGAGCAGTTTTTTGATGACTGTGCTGATGATATGCCGGAGGCAGTATGCTGTGCAAATGACTCGATGGTAAAGTCACTGAAGAATGTCTGCGTCAGCAGAGGCATCAGGATAGGCCAGGACCTCCTTGTCACCGGTTATGACAATGCCGCATTTGCCAATGTTATGGTGCCGCCGCTTACCACGGTAAAGTCCAATATTATGACCATGGGCTATCGCGCCGTAGAGTGCGCAGTCGAATATCACAGAACCGGTGTGCTCGAAGATCAGTATGTAAGCACTTCGCTCATAGTACGACAGTCATGCGGCTGCAATCCTGAGGCTGTCCGTGCAACGGAAACAAAGGGAATAAGCTATGAGTATGAAAAGAATCAGCTTGCTGACAATATAGTCAGCTATATAATAAAAAAATCATCTCTTGATATAATGCCTTTAAGTCAGGTACAGGCCCTGAAAAAGTTTATTTACAAGGCGTATGAACGCTTTTCCGAAGGAAAGACCTTCAGTTCAGATGAAGTGAGCGACATGATTGAAGAGCTTATGAGTGACGAAAACATGGACTTTCTCACTTTTGATGCCATTAATGCGCTCATGTATGCACTGAGGAAGCTGGCACTTGAACGTGCCGGTGACAGTAATGGTGTTGAACAGGTTTACGCCGTTTTCGAACGAATATTCAGATATATAAGTCTTCAGTTTGCGGAAAAGAGCAACAGTATCGAAAACAGAATGATATCTGACAGATTTGTATTTTCACGCATAGCGGACGATATGATGGACAGCGGAAACGATGAAGCGGAGGCACTCAGGCTTCTGATGAACGATATCAGCCTCCTTCATGTTAAAAGCTGCTATATCTATCTTTATCACAGCTCATTCTTCGAAATTTCCGGCGAAAAGGTGAAGATGGAGGACTGGAAGAGACCTCAGCATATATACCTCAAGGCTGTTTATGAAAACGGAAAGTATGTCTTTCCTCATCCGAGGGACCAGCGTATGCAGTACGACAACTTCATATCGCATAAGTTCATGCCTCACGGCCAGCGCAGGACCACGGTGCTTCAGGCACTTTACTTTAACGATGAGCAGTACGGAATAATTCTTCTTGAAACCAGCATAGGCTTCCTTTCAGAAATAATGAACATTTCAAAGCAGATATGTACTGCCATAAAGCTTACACAGTTTATGAATCAGCTCGAGGGTGCGCTTGATGATGTAAGACGCGCAAATATCAGACTCAGCGCAGAATCAGTTACCGACCAGCTGACAAATGTATATAACCGCAGAGGATTTATTTCCGAGTCTGAGAAGATACTCAGGAGATTTTACGGCAGACACTGCAGCGGTGCAGTGCTGTATGCCGACCTTGACTGTCTTAAAACAATTAATGACACCTTCGGACACAAGGAAGGTGACTTTGCCATAAGAAAGGTATCAGAGCTTCTCACAGGAAGTCTTCGTTCCTCAGATGTAGTGGGACGTGTCGGCGGTGATGAGTTCGTTGCCTTCATTATGGATATAGAAAAAGAACAGCTTGACGCGATATGCAGACGAATCAGGGATTCAGCTGCGCAGTTCAATGCGGAGAGCGACAAGCCGTACAATATCGGAGTGAGTATGGGTATATATTTCTTTGATACATTTGACGGCGAAACAATAGATCAGCTTATGTCAGGCGCTGACAGGGATCTTTACAGCAGCAAGCAGAAGAAGAACAGATCAGTGCTGAAGAATCCTCAGAACTGACACAGTAACCGGGAGAATACACTATGGAACATGAACACTGTCATCATGACCATCCGGATATGTCCGGAAGTCAGATGCTGACTGAAGAAGTGATTTATGATTTGGCGGAGCTTTTCAAGATATTCGGGGATGCAACCAGGGTGAAGATACTTTTCCTCCTTCTGAAGGAGGAGATGTGCGTGTGTGATATTGCAAAGCTTCTCGGAATGCAGCAGTCGGCAATTTCGCATCAGCTCAGAGTTCTGAAGCAGGCGAGCCTTGTCAGATTCAGGCGTGAAGGAAAAACCGTTTACTATTCGCTTGCGGATGCGCATGTATATGCAATAATAAATCAGGGTATTGAACACGTAACGGAATAGGCTGCGTGTCAGCCGGGAATGGACGGCTGAAGTTAAATGAAAGGAAATTGTATAATGAAAAAATTTGCAAAGCTTTTTGCTGCTCTTGCTGCAGTGACACTTGCAGCATCCACTGTTTCGTGCGGTACGGATAAACCGGAAAAAGCAGACAAGCTTGATACTGCGACCAGGGAGGAACTCGCTTCCATAGCCGCAAAGGACTCAAGACTTACGGGTGAACTTGAAAACAAGACAATCAAGTGGATGGCCAACTGGGGCTTTTCCACTGAAAAGGATACAAACCTCGTTGTATTTCAGGAGAGATACGGCGGAAATATTGATGAGACGATTATTGACTGGGAAGTACGCTATGACAGACTTGCCACAGCCATAAACGGTGACGAGGGATTTGACTTTTTCCCTGCAGGCGATACGGATGCATTCCCTAAGGGTGCGTTAAAGTCAATGTTTGTTCCGGTTGATGACTATATTGATTTTGATTCAGAGCTCTGGAAGGATGTTAAGTCAGCAAATGACATTTTCCTCTGGGACGGTAAGCACTATGTCATCTGTACTGACCTCAGCGGTGCAAACACGGCAGTAATATACAATAAAAAGACTATTGACGACTACGGCCTTGATGATCCTGCAGAGCTTTTCGAAAAAGGTGAATGGACCTGGGATTCATTCAAGAGACTGCTTGATGAATTCGTTGATCCGGAAAACGGTCTTTACGGCATAGACGGATACTGGACAGAAGCAGCACTTTCTCTTACAACAGGTGTTCCGTATATAGGACTTGAAAACGGTAAGCTTGTAAACAATCTTAAGAATCCTGCCATCGAGAGAGTTCAGAACTTCATGGCAGAGCTTCATAATGACGGCTGTGTTCTTGACAAGGAGCTTTTTGACTGGGCGGAAAAGCCTAACTTTATCGGTGAAGGAAAGGAACTTTTCTATCCTTGCGGACTCTGGGCTGTATACAAGCCTGCTGAAGATTGGAAGAAGACATTCGGCGAGGATGCATTTTTCGTTCCTATGCCAAAGGACCCTAAGGCAGATAACTACTATATTCCGACAACAGTTGAAGGATTTATGATGGTTTCAGGCTGTAAAAATCCGGAGGGTGTTGCAAAGTTTGCAGACTGCAAGCGAGCAGTGCTTCTCAATGAAGGACTTAAGAATATCGGCGACGATATGATGGTTAAGACCTACGGCTGGACTCCTGAGATGGTTGCTATGAGAGATAAGATGACAGAGATGGCAACCGAGCATCCTGTATTTGACTTCTATGTAGGTGTAAGCCAGGATGTCAAGAGTATTCTTGACAGTGCTGAAACAGGTATAAGAGGCTCGCTGCAGGCCGGCACTCCTTGGTCTGAGACAGTAAGCGCATGCAGCAGTGTAATTGATGCACTTATCGATGATGCCAATAACGGAAAATCATAACTTAAAAAAGTATACAGAAAGAACCCGCCTGTGTTATAAAGCGGGTTCTGTTTTTTTGCCCTGCCAGGTGTCCCTGCGCCTGAGCTCCATGTCTATTCCGTTGAGAACTGAACGCTTGTCGCAGGTCCACAGCGGACTGACAAGCGTTTTTTTATCTCCGTCACCTGTAACGCGTTCGATGACAATGTCAGGACTCATTATCTCTATCTGGTCACAGACAGTACTGATATATTCGTCCTTCGTGAGTATATGAAAAGGGTTTTTATCATACAGCCTTTCAAGTGCTGTTCCTCTGATAATATGAAGCATGTGAATCTTGACACTGCGGGGGCCGAGGCTGCTTACCCGTTCAGCGGTTTCCATCATCATGCTGTATGTTTCACCGGGAAGTCCGTTTATAATATGGACACCTGTATTTATGCCGGCATCCTTAAGCCGTGAAAAGGTTTCGGTGAACTGACCGAATGAATGACACCGGTTTATAAGCTCTGCCGTCCGGTCGTGTACGGTCTGAAGTCCGAGCTCCACGGTGAGAAATGTCTTTTCTGACAGCTCCTTAAGATACTCCATTACGTCATCACCGATACAGTCAGCTCTTGTGGCAACAGTCAGTCCCTTCGTTCCCGGAAATGAAAGAGCCTCTTCGTAAAGACTGCGAAGTCTGCTGACCGGCGCATATGTACCGGAACCGGCCTGAAAGTAGGCGATATATGCAGAGCTCTGCCATTTTGAAGAGAGCAGTTCGGTCTGCCGGCGCATCTGCTCAGTTACTGACAGCATACTGCTTCCGGAAAAATCACCGCTCAGGAGAGAAGAACAGTATATGCATCCTCCGGTACCGCATTTTCCGTCTCTGTTCGGACATCCGAAGCCGGCATTCAGAGAAAGTTTTATTACTTTTTCCCCGAAAGTGTCTCTGAGATATTTGTTCTGAGTATAATACCTTTTGTTATCTTTCTGGATAATGAATTTGTTCATTTTGCCACCTTTGTTTTATGCAGTATGTCAATTTGCGTTGAATCTATTGATTTTGACTTGTTTATATGATATAATGAGAATAAATGAATACTAATCAGATTGTGATTTTTTAAGAATATAACATATTAAAAAGTCAGATTTTTCTGACGTTCACTAAATAGTAAACGACAAAAAATTTTGACGTTCACTATAATTATACTTTAATCCAGGGAAATATTCAATACCACTATGAAGGAGGAATGTGAGAATGGCAAAAATCCTTGTAACAGGAGCCTGCGGGCTTATTGGCGAGAAGATATGTTCAGGTCTTCTCAAGAGAGAAAATGAAGTAACCGGTACCGATATAAGAAGCAGTGAGTACAACGAGGGAAAAGAGAGCTACAGATTTGTAAAAGCCGGCGGGAGAGACCGTTCTGCATTTGAGGAACTTTTCAAAAAGGAAAAGTTTGATGTACTGGTGCACTGCGCGTGTACGGCCGACAACGACTTTAAGGAAAATATAACGGAAGATGACGTAAGCGAAAGTGCGATATATGATGACTATCTTTATACGCTTGCAGTTGCATCAGGAGTTAAGAAGCTTATACTTCTGAGTACAAGTCAGGTTTATGATTTTCCTAAGTCAAGAGAACCTATCAGAGAAACTGACAAGCTGAAAATTGATACTAACTATGCAAAGCTCAAGAGGGAAGCTGAGAAGAAGTTTGCAGACGCTGTAAAGAGTGCTCAGGATGTTATCGGTGCGGCACTCAGGGTTGCACCTGTATACACAAGCGATTTTTCAGACAATCTCCTTTCCAAAATTATTGATCCGGAAACCGGAGGACTGTTCGTTTACCACTCAGGTGACTACGGATTCCAGTTCTGCTGTCTGCATAATCTTGTTGAGTTCATTATGTGCTTTGTAAAGTACGCTGATGACAAGACTTATACAGGTCTTTACAACATAGCTGACAATGACATCTGTTCTGCACGTGAGATTATCCAGTATGCAAGAAACAGAAAGACCTACGGACCTGCAGTTCAGAAGAGCGTCGGAAAGGACCTTATGAAGGGCAAGATCAGTAAGCTTACGAACAGAAACGATATAAAAACAAATTACCGCTACAACGATATGGACACATTTTTCAATAACAATGTTCTTGACGGAACAAGAGCCAAGAAGCTATGCAACTTCAAGTGGAACATATCAAATACAAAATAATAATGAAACAAAAAAGCCTCCTTTGCGGAGGCTTTTTCTGATGTGCGCAGCTAACGTAGTCAGCGGATGTGCAGGTCAGTAAAGATAACAGAGAACGTAAAAATCTTTTTTGCTTTCTCTGTAAATGCATTCAGTAAAAAAATCCCCTCAGAGCTTTAAAAGGATTATTCTCTGAGGGGATTTGTCTATACTGGCTGCAGTCCGGATCAGAGGACTGCCTTCCATTTTTCAATAATATATGAGCACTTGTCAAGCTCAGATGATGATACTGCGTTTTTCAGTTCGCCGAACAGGTCAGCGTGTTCTTTCTGAAGCTTGTATTTTCCAAGTTCCTCTGTGATTTCATCCATTGCAAGTGAGTCAAAGTCCTCAATAGCGGATGAAAGCTTTTCGAGCATATCACGGATCTGGCTGCTGTCTGCTTCCTTTTCCTCGTCATCATCCGGGACGTCAGGGAAGAGGTACTTAAGGGATTTTTTATAGCCTCTGTATTCCTCAAGCATGGCAGCTGTTTTTTCACGGATAAGATCGGTATTGCCTTCGTTTCCGGCACGTTCCATATCTGCCGCAACAGCTGATACATGTTCAGCACCAATCTGTTTTGATGTGCTCTTGAGAGCGTGAACTTCAATGGTGTAGTTCTTCCAGTCCTCATTGTTGAAGTGATTTTCGATGGAGCGGGCTTTCTGTTCGATTGAGCAGAAGTACTGTTTGAGAACTGTGAGGAAGAGCTTTTCCGTACCAAGAAGTGAGAGCGCCAGCTTGACATTGAGTCCTTCAATTTCAAGCGGACCTGTTCTCTGTGCCGGTGCTGCCTGTTTCGGAGCAGGAGCAGGAGCCGGAGTCGGAGCAGGAGCAGGTGCCGGAGCAGGTGCAGGTGCAGGTGCAGGAGCCGGAGCCGGAGCAGGTGCAGGAGTCGGAGCGGGAGCAGGTGCAGGAGCCATGGCAGGAGCAGGATCAGAAACTG
>JAZUIH010000011.1:0-2467 GCA_045642145.1 Oscillospiraceae bacterium
GTAATTATCAGCCTGTTTGGCAGACACGATACAGGAAAAGTCCCGTCTGAAATGTATCCCATATGAACACACACCTTATCCGGACACGAAGCTTCGGAAACACATATCCTTCCCGGCTCCGCCTCAACGATATTATATCCCTCGTTTTCCGACTCAACTCTTATAACCTGCCGTTCAGTTATACTGTCAAGATTAATCTCAGTCACCAGTCTGTCGCCGCTGTATATATACGCAGTTCTGCCTGATGATTTTCCGGAATAAAGATAAAGTGAAACCGCAAGTGCCGATACAGACACAAGAGCCAGTATCACTGCAGTAACAACCGTCCCTCTGTTTTTTTTATTTTCCATACTATAACTCCGCAAACAGATTCATTGAATGCACTTTAAAAAGAAAAATACAGGGGCAGACCGAAGTCTGTCCCTGCAATACATATTATCTTTGTTATAGTTATAACGATTAAGCCTTGCCAACAGAACCGAAGAGTTCCATCTTTTCCTTAACCTTAGCCTTGATAGCTTCGAAACCAGGTGCGAGGAGCTTTCTTGGGTCAAATCCCTTGCCCTGCTGATCCTTACCAGCTTCGATGTATGCTCTTGTAGCTTCCTGGAATACGAGCTGACATTCTGTGTTAACGTTGATCTTAGCAACGCCAAGTGAGATAGCCTTTGTGATCATATCATCAGGAATACCTGTACCGCCGTGGAGTACGAGTGGAAGTTCGCCAACCTTTTCGTTTACAGCAGCAAGTGTTTCAAAGCTGAGACCAGCCCAGTTTTCAGGATACTTGCCGTGGATGTTACCGATACCAGCTGCAAGGAAGTCAACGCCGAGATCAGCGATCATCTTGCATTCGTTTGGATCAGCACATTCGCCCATACCAACTACGCCGTCTTCTTCGCCGCCGATTGAACCAACTTCAGCTTCGATTGAAAGACCGAGGTTGTGTGAAGCATTAACGAGCTCTGTTGTCTTGGCGATGTTTTCCTCGATCGGGAAGTGTGAACCGTCGAACATGATTGATGTGAAGCCTGCCTTGATGCACTTGTAGCAGCCTTCGTATGAGCCGTGGTCGAGGTGAAGAGCAACTGGAACTGTGATTCCGAGTGACTTGTCCATAGCCTTAACCATAGCAGCTACTGTTTCCATACCTGCCATGTACTTACCAGCACCTTCAGATACACCGAGGATAACCGGTGAGTTGCATTCCTGAGCTGTAAGAAGGATAGCCTTTGTCCATTCGAGGTTATTGATGTTGAACTGGCCAACTGCGTACTTACCTGCTCTTGCTTTATCGAGCATTTCTTTAGCTGAAACTAACATTATTATAATTCCTCCGTAAGAAATAAATTTTACATATTCAATTATACATTAATTTCCGTGAAAATGCAATTGTTTTCAGAAAAATTTTTAAACCCCGGTATTCAGCTCTCCTCATCCCTGTCTGCACGTCCGAGATTACCGGCCCAGTAGTATACCGGTATTGTGAGGAAGGAAAGCCAGCCCGGATGCCACAGATTAAGCAGAAATCCAGCTATGAGATACATCAGAGTCACAAACACAGGATAGCAGAAAATATTTGCGTTTCTGTGCTTTACTGCCGCAATCGTGGTATAGTAAAGCGGTATTGTAAGGAACAGCATCCACATCGGATGCCAGAGATTAAGAAAGGCACCGGATGTAAAGAACGCACCTGCAACTGCAAGCGGATACGGAAAATGCATCAGGGTTTTATAGAACTTACTGTCATTCTGTATCCTGTCTGCCAGCTCTGACAGTCCGGAAACGCTCCTGCTGTCCGAAAACGTTCCCGCATCGTCATCAACAGTTTCGTACTTAAAGTATCCGTCATATCCTGCCTGCTGTTCCGGCTCCATATACGGCCTTTCATTTTCCGCTGCCGGCTGCTCTGCGTACACAGTATTGTATTTTTCCTCTGCAGCAGAGTTTTCCGGATACGCAACCCTCATTCCGGAGTACGCTTCCCTGTCACTCTCTGTTTTTTCTTCTGTATACCCGCTTTTTTTTTCCAGACTTACCGTTGAACGCTGCTCTGTGCTGTCGACATCCAGGTCAAACAGCCTGTCAAGAGATATACTGTATATTCTTGCAAGAGCTATTAAATTCTCAGTATCAGGAGAAGCCTCTGATCTCTCCCACTTTGACACAGCCTGACGGCTTACACCGAGTTTCTCGGCAAGTTCCTCCTGGGAAAAGCCGTGCTGTTTTCTGAGAGCAAGAAGCTTTAAAGCCACTTCATTATTCATATCTGTTTACCCCTTTCACCCGGAGACACACATCATATGTCTCCAATGTGCATTTTATCATCTTCACTTTGCCGGAACGCAGCATAATATCTGCTTTGCTTCCGGCATTTATGATTATAACACAGGGTGTTTTCCGTTTCTATACATTTCAGTTTACACTGTGATTTTTTATTTCGCAACTGCCGGTTGCATTACTCAGT
>JAZUIH010000012.1:0-11825 GCA_045642145.1 Oscillospiraceae bacterium
ATGCCTGTAATCCAGGGAAGAAAGACAGAAAGCGACAAGTTCGCAGGTGCTGTTTCAACATACGCTATCGAAGCTCTCATGCACGACGGCAAGGCTCTTCAGGCCGGTACATCACACTACTTCGGAGACGGATTTGCGAAGGCTTTCGGAATCGAATATACAGACAGGGAAAACAAAAAGGTTAACCCTCACCAGACATCATGGGGCGTTACAACACGTCTTATCGGTGCAATTATCATGACTCACGGCGATGACAACGGTCTTGTTCTTCCGCCGGCAGTTGCTCCTGTACAGCTTGCAGTTATCCCGATTGCAATGCACAAGGAAGGCGTTACAGAAAAGGCTTCTGCTCTTGCTGATGAACTTAAGGCAGCAGGCATCAGGGTAAAGCTTGATGACACTGACAACTCAGCAGGCTGGAAGTTCGCTGAATACGAAATGAAGGGCGTTCCTGTAAGACTCGAAATCGGCCCTAAGGATATCGAAAACAACCAGTGCGTTCTCGTTACACGTCACAACAGCGAAAAGACTGTTGTAAGTCTTGACAACCTTGCTGAAGAGGTTCAGAAGAAGCTTCAGGAAGTACATGACGGACTCTACGCAAAGGCTCTTGAAAACAGAGAAAACAAGACATACTCATGCACAACCATGGATGAGATTGTAAAGGCTCTCGAGGAAAAGGGCGACGGCTTCATCAAGGCTATGTGGTGCGGTGAAGAGGCGTGCGAGGATGAAGTAAAGGAAAAGACAGGTGTCGGCTCAAGATGCATTCCTCTTAAGCAGGAACATCTTTCAGACGTATGCGTATGCTGCGGCAAGCCTGCAAAGCACCTTGTTTACTGGGGCAAAGCATATTAATTACAGTAATCGTCAAAATATTTTTGTCGTTCACTGTATATCCGCATAAAAAACAGGAAACGGCGTCAGATTTTTTCTGACGCCGCTTTTGTTTATTTGAATGAAATACCGGACGAAAATCTCATCCTGAATCAGTACTTTCCGAAAAATTCAGTTATAATCTTCACAAGCTCAGGGTTAGTCCTGTTGTAAAGTTCACCGTCAATCATGGAATAAAATCTTTCAAGTTCATCCTCAGGACAGTTGTGCCCGTACTTTTCATGAAGACGGTCTTCCTCGGCCTTAATCTCCTTCTGATAGTACTCAATGTATTCAGGTGAAAGGAAAAATCCGCTGTGAGTATTCATATACGGCTCACTGAAGGTATAGTACTCTGCTCTGCTGTTTGTAATACTGTCCCTGTGAGCAGTAACCGCCGCACTGTCGTATCTTACCCTGGTGTCATCGCTTCCGTGAACAATAAGCACCGGTATGTCTGAGCTGTTGATTCCGTCCACAGCAGTCAGCCCCGCATATTTTCCGAACAGAGCCGCGTTATAGATTTTTATAAAAGGATACGTAAGAACCGATGCCGGTCCGAACATAACATCGGCTGTGTCAGCTGTCTCCTCAAACGCACTGTTGTAACCCGACATGGAAACCACTGCCCTGATGTCATGGTCAAAATTAAGCACAGCCGCAGCTGCATATCCGCCCCAGCTGTGACCCGCAACGTATAAAGGAAGGCCGCTCAGGCGCCCGTCATTCTCTGCAAATGTCAGAGCGCAGTCAAGGTCGAGTGCTGACTGAACAAGGCCTCTTGTGCTTCTGCCTTCGCTCTCACAGCTCCCCGTGGCATCGTAGGCAAACACCTTCCAGCCGTCATCGGCAAGTTCCATAATAAGATTGATATAATCCTCATGTCCGCAGCCTATTCCGTGAGCAAACACAACCAGTCCCCTGGTGTTTTCAGCACCGTAAATCCATCCCTTAAGGCGGTTCCTGCCTGACATAAAACTGACCTCTTCCCTGGGATGGTCAGCTGCATAGTCCTCATAGTACCACTCTGCCGTCAGTCTTCTGTCCGGATAGGAAGCTCTCCGGAACTCCCTGCTCATATAATATGACGTAAACAGCATCCCGGCTGCAAATACTGCCGCTGCTGTTATCAGAATAATGACCGCAGCACGTCCAGCTCCTGCTTTTTTCATTTATCATTCTCCTGCATTACCATACAATTTAGTACAATTACGTACTTTTCCCGTTACATAATTATAACATTTTTCAAATATATTTCGCAATAGCAACAATATACGAAAAAAGCGCCCTGTTTATATATATACAGCCATATCAGAAAAAGACGAGCTGCCGGGAAAACCGGCAGCTCGTCTGCTGTACTTTCAAAGCACTGTGTTTTTTTGCATAACTTATTATCCGAGAGATGAATCTGTTATGAGAATAGCATTTACAGATTCCTTTCTTGTCATTACCTGAACCTTAAGGGTTCCGTCCTCATACTCGTACTTTGAAGCCTCAGGATCTTCAGGTTCGCCGAATGCCACGGCTGCGTCCTCTGCAGTGCTTCCGCAGCGGAGTCCGCCGGCTGTTGAAGCTGTTCTGCCGGGACTGAGATTTTCGCTGATTTCAACAGCAAATATTGTACCGTCGTCATTTGCCTGGATTGTCATGCCTGCGTAGTAGTATTCGAGTATAAGCTCACCTGTAAGACAGCTTGCTGCACTTGATGACGGAGCTGACTCAGCACCGAGAGCCTCCTTAATATCATTTATATTGTCTCCGGTACCGAATGTAACGCCGTTATATAATACCTTAGCCCTGTCTGCAAGGCTTCCCTCTATCCATACTGCTGCTTCAGCCGGTGTATCATCAGGCTCTTCTGAAGATTCCGTGCCGCTGCCGGCAGCATTTATTCTTTCCTCTGAGAAGTAAAGCGGTGAAGCACTGTCAGCAGGATATGTTCTGCCTCCTGTGATAACATCAATCCTGTACTCACCTTCAGTAAGTGCTGAAAGATCAGCAATCATTGAAAATCCGTACTGTCCTTCACTGCCAAGAAGCTTTTCCTCATATACCGGGAACGCTTCAAACACAACGGTTTTGTTTTCGCCTGTGAGCTTTACATATACCCTGCCGTCAGCGGAGAGCATATCACTGCGTAAAGCACCGTATATTCTTGTACCGTACTCTGCATCCTCCCAGACACAGCTGATTCTTTCGGATGCAGGAACTCCCTCGTCAATGCCCTTTCTCACCGGAGCCGGCATAAGAGGAGCAGTCTTAAAGAGCTCTGATATATTTCGTTCAACTATCTCGTATACCATATCCGTGCCTTCTGTAACAGATGACATATCAGGATAGTCAGCACGTACAAACAGTGCTCTGTCATAGTTGTCTATAAAAAACGGAAGAAGTGCGCGTCCGAATGAGTCACGGACCATGTAGAGACTTCCGCGGGCTCTGCCGCCTGTCTTCTGTGTTGAGATTCGCTTGTCGTTTTCCTCCCTGTCGCTCATGAAAATCTCAAGCTGGGCCTGTGTATCAGTTACGCCCGCAGGAACAACGAATTCAAACGGTTCATACTCAATATTGAGATTGTACTGGTAATCCCTGAATCCGATAAACGGATACAGCATCTTGTCAAGGTCACCGCGCCAGTTTTTCTTTGGAATATAGTCTGAATCATTATACATCTTATGTTCCTTGCCGAGAGCATCGGTTATTGCGTAGTATCCGAGAAGAGCGCCGTAGTAGTTCCAGTGTGTGTCACGCTTGTGATACAGTCCGTATGACTTCTTGTTTGTCATAAGCTTAAGCATATCGACATAGCTTATATCCATGTCAGACAGTATCTGCTGAAGTCTTACAAGATTGTTTGTGTCAGCCTTTTTGTATCTTGAAGGCATGAACTCGCTGTAAACGGAAGCCTTGTTAGGCATAGGAACAAACACAAAGTGTCCGCCCTTTGATGTTACGTTTTCCTCTGTAAGAGAAAGTGAAACTGCTATCGCACGGAGACGCTCGTCTGAAAGCGCATTGGAGTTGACATAGTCAGCCTTTGATGCCTCAGCAAAAATCCAGTCGCCCTTTCCGGCAATAACGTTTGATGAGTCTGTTTTGAGTGCCTTGCTCTTTATAAGGTTTGCAGCTGAAAGAACAACTGAACGGAAAGGAAGTCTTTCGCTGAGCCAGGTCTCACACTCTGTTGAAAAATCAGTATTGAGCTCTCCGTCCCTGAAAACAGCCGGAGTCTCTGAAAGTGCTTTCTTTTCAAGTGATTCAGTTTCATGTGCAAACGGAAAGCATACCATCGGAACAGAACACATTATCAGAAAAACTGCAGAATAAATCTGTTTTATATTTCTTTTCTTCTTCATGGTACACCTCCTGTCAGAATCTGAAGTAAATAAACGGGTTGTAGCTGCTTGAACTCAGTGAGAGGATACAGAGCAGATAAATAACTATTGAGCAGGCATATTCGGTAATCATGCATCCCTTTTCGAGACCTGTGCCTGCGCACTTTTCCTCGATTTTTCTGCATACAGGAGTTGAGAGAACAACTGCAAAGCAGAATGTCAGAAGGAAAAGAGGCGTGATAAATGAGCCTATTTCCGCTGTTACAGCACTGCTTCCTGCCTTTATGGTAAACATGTGTGCAATCACTCCGAGGCCCTGTGTCATTGAATCAGCACGGAATATAACAAAGGCAGTGATTGTAACGAGCATAACGTAAATATGTCCGAAAGGTCTGAACCATTTCTTTCTTGCCGGAATAATATCGTGGTTTTCAAGGAACTGGCATACGCCGTGCATCATACCCCACACGATAAAGGTGAAGTTAGCGCCGTGCCAGAAGCCTGTCAGGAAAAATACAATGAACTTGTTAAGGTCAGTTCTGAACTTGCCCTTTCTGTTTCCGCCGAGAGGAATATAAACATATTCCTTGAACCATGTTGAAAGTGAGATATGCCATCTTCTCCAGAAGTCCTGAATGCTTGATGATATAAACGGATAGTTGAAATTCTCCCTGAAGTCAAATCCGAACATGCATCCGAGTCCGATGGCCATATCGCTGTATCCGGAGAAGTCAAAGAAAATCTGAAGTGTGTAGCACACAGCGCCGATCCATGCAGTCCATGTGCCAAGTGTGTCAGTATCGCAGGCAAATACCTTGTCAGCCATAAAGCCCATCTGGTTTGCAATGAGAACCTTCTTGCCGAGACCGAAGATAAATCTCTTTATACCGCGGCTTACTCTGTCATATGTAAATTCACGTGAGTTGAGCTGTCTTGCAATGTCCTCATATCTTACGATAGGTCCGGCAATGAGCTGCGGGAAGAATGAAATATAGAGGAGAACACTGAAAAGCTTCTTCTGAACACGTCTCTTGTCCCTGTAAACGTCTATTACATAGCTGAGGCCCTGGAATGTGAAGAATGAAATACCGATAGGAAGTCTTATCTCCGGAACATTCATCGCGAGTCCGGTCATGCTCTCAATTATTGAAGCAAAGAACCCTACATACTTGTAGCTGATAAGCACACCGATATTGATAACAGCAGCTATAGCCACAAACATTTTGTTCTGCTTCTCGTTTTTACCGGTAACAAGAATACCGAGAAGGTAGTTGGCAATTACTGAATTTATCATAAGCAGTACCGCAAACGGCTCTCCGAAAGCGTAGAACACAAGGCTTGCAACTGCAAGAACTATATTTCTTGATTTGATTTTTCTGCATAACGCATAAAAAATGAACGTTACAGGAAAAAATACAAACAGAAAAGAAAGCGAACTAAAGGTCAAACGTCATTCCTCCCAAAAATTAGTCTTCCGTGCCGACACCGTCAATGCGGCGTCTTCCGGCAGGGTTTACTCTGTAGTCACTGCATACTGCATTGTAGTTTTCCTCAAATGACTTTGCTTCGGCAAACAGCGGATCGTAAAGTCTGTCACCTACAGTAAACCAGCAGTGTGAAGTGTCGTGACATACATAGATGTCGGTATATCCGATTTCTCTGAAAAGGAATGCAGCTGCACATGCATCTGATACGCAGCATCCGCTTTCGTTATCAAAAATATCATTTGCAAAGGTCATCTCCCAGTCCGGAGAAGTATCATAAATATAATCAAGGAGTCTCCATCTGTGATAGCCGTGCTCCTTCATTTCCCAGTTGAAAAGCTTGAGACGCTTGTCCTCCATTGAATCCTTAGGTGAAGTCTGCTCAAGCATAATCTGATGAGCCTTCATCATAGTCTCAATCTTGTACTCGTTGTAATCTGATTCTTCAGCAAGACCGTTTTCGTCAACCCTGATTCCGTCAACGCGTGTCTTTCTTGCCATCTTTCCTGTCAGACGGTCAAAGCAGTAGTAGCCGCCGTCGATAAGCTGCCATCCTGTCTGCATCGCACCGTCTTCGCTGAAGAAGTATCCTTCGCCCTGGATTTCCCTGAAGCCCGTTGCCATATCAGGGTCATAGAAGTACTTGTTGCCGTCTTCGCCGTCCTCCCAGCGCATCTCGGCAATTCTGAACTGTATCTCGCAGGAGTTTATGTAGTTTCCAACTCCGGCGATTTTCACAGCAGCCATACCGGCTTCAACGTTGTTTTCATAGGATATACTGTAGTCTGTGCCCGGAACAAGCGGTACGCCGTTAAGGTCAGCAACCACCGGCTCAGGTTCTATGCTCTGGCCTGTATACATGTAGACACTGTCAACTCCTGATACATCAGCACATGAAAGGCTGAACGGATCTCCGTCACCGGATGATGATATATCAGCAGTAAGCTCATCACCGCATACTGTACACTTTCGTGCAATGTATTTTTTTCCTTCGGCAGTCACAACAAGTGAGTCCGCGTAGGTGTGTCCTCCTGTAATAGGCTCTGTGTGGGTGAGACTGCAGTTTACGCATCTGAATGTACGTACACCCGGAGTTACGCAGTCACCCTGGGTTGTAACCACAGCCTTGTAGGTATGTACTGTTTCCTTGCTGAAGGCAAAGGACAGCAGTATTATTAAAACAATCACAACTGCCAGAACTGCAGGTATTTTTTTATTTACTGATCTCATTGATTTTCATTACCCTATCGTTATTATTTTTTTATCTTCTGAATAAGTTTCTCCACATCTTCCTGTTCGCCGAGAACAATGATATGGTCGTTTACATTGAACGTGTAGTCCGCACCCGGAAGGGACTTTACCTGCTCCCCGTTCTTTACTGCAAGAATGTTTATGCGGAACTTCTTTCTTATATCGAGTTCAACTATTGATTTGTGAACCCAGCTCTGGATTACCGGCAGCTCATATATTGCAATCTTGTCCGAAAGCTCGATATAGTCAAAAATGTGGTTTGAGCTGTACTTGGTTGCAAGCTTTTCCGCGCTGTATTTTTCCGGGAAAACAACCTCATCAGCACCGTTCCTTCTGAGGAACTTTGCGTGAAACTCATCGCTTGCCTTGCTGATTACCTTCTTTGCCCCGAGGTCCTTAAGCAGACAGGTTATCTCAAGACTGCTCTGGAAGTTTGTTCCTATACACACAAAGCAAAGGTCAAAGTTCTGAACGCCGATTGACTTCAGCGTTTCCTCGCGTCTGCAGTTTGCAATCTTTGCATCAACCACGTACGGCATAATGTCATGAACCTTGTCTTCGTCAAGATCAATTGCCATTACTTCGTCCTCAAGCTCAGCGAACTTTCTGGTAATATATCTGCCGAAACGGCCAAGTCCTATTACAAGAACTGATTTACTCATTATCGTATCCTCCTCTTAGCCTATGCTGATTTTTTCAACCGGATTCTTAATCTCGGAATATTTTTTATTCTCCGCAAATACAAGCACGAAGGAAACACTTCCCACTCGTCCGCAGAACATAAGAAATGCAACTGTTAATTTTGAAAGAACGTTAAAGTCACGTGTGATACCCGTTGTCATGCCTACAGTGTTTACTGCTGAAAATGTCTCGAAGGCAATGTCTCCTATTGAGAGTTCACGCTGAACAGCTGAGATGACAACCGTTGAAACCATTATAAGTATGAGGTTTACAACTATTACAGTAACTGATTTTTTCAGTACATCCGGCTCAAGTCTTCTGCCGAGCACGTTCACGTCGTCATAGTTTCTCAGACTGCACCATGCGGAGATGAACAGAACCGCAACCGTGGTTGTCTTGGCGCCGCCGGCTGTTGACCCAGGGTTGCCGCCTATGAACATGTAGAACAGGTGAATAAGCTTTGATGCCGGTGAAAGTTCGGCCAGGTCAACCGTGTTAAATCCCGCCGTTCTCGGTGATACAGAAAGGAAAAATGCCGACAGTATCTGATTTCCGGTACTCATTCCCTTCAGTGTGTCATCCTGCTCGAGTATAAAGAACAGAAGAGCGCCTGCAATCGTAAGACCGGACGTTATTATAATTGCAAGCTTTGAATGAAGCTTGTACTTTCTGAAGGTCAGTCCGTTTTTTCTGACATCATCCCATACGAAAAATCCGATGCTTCCGATAAGTATAAGAAGCATGAGGGTTACAAGCACCAGCGGGTCATCACTGAACTCAACAAGTGATGAATACTCACCGTACTTTCCGTTCAGGTCAAATCCGGCGTTGCAGAAGGCTGATATGGAGAGAAATACCGAGTTGTAGATTCCCTCGGCAGCCCCCATCTTCGGAATAAACCTGACTGCAAGAAGCACCGCCCCTGCTGCCTCAAAAAGAAATGTTCCGCTGACTATTTTCTTAATCATCCGCACAACACCGCTCATCTGCTGCAGATTAACGCTTTCCTGAAGCAGGCTCTTTTCCCTGAGACCGATTTTCCGGCGCACAAGTATTGAAAACATGGCGATAACGGTCATAAATCCGAGTCCGCCTATCTGTATGAGAAAAATAATCACAAGCTGACCGAACAGCGTCCAGTGCTGGTATGTATCAAAAACGACAAGTCCGGTAACGCAGGTTGCCGAAGTTGCAGTAAAAAATGCATCTGTAAATGCAGGAACCATCCCGTCCCTGTTTGACACAGGAAGCATAAGAAGCAGTGTTCCGGCAAGAATAACCGCAAGAAATCCTAATCCTACAAGACGCGGGTAGGAAAGTCCGGCTGAACTTACAAATTCCTTAGCGGACTGTTTTCTCTTTTTCAAATTATCCCCCTCCCGGGTTTTCTATATAAGTAAACGCAGTTTTTTTACGTTCACTTGTAATAATTATATTTTCAGTGTTTCCCATGAATACACAACTTTTATTATAACATATTTACATTTCAAGAGCAATAGAAAAACGGACATGGCTGTAAAAGTTTATATGTTTATATGTGAAAGCATTACCGGACAAAAAAATACAGTGAACCCGGAAACATTATCCGTGTTCACTGTATCTGTGCTGATTATCAGCTGATTATTCAATAGTAACTGACTTCATTACCTGCGGCTTGCGAGGCTTGTCGCTGAAATCTGTTTCAACCTCTGCGATCTCGTCAACTGTTTCGATGCCTTCCACAACCTTACCGAAAGCAGCATACTGACCGTCGAGGTGCGGAGCATCTTCGTGCATGATGAAGAACTGTGAACCTGCTGAATCAGGCATTGCTGATCTTGCCATTGAGATAACGCCTCTTGTGTGCTTAAGATCATTCTTAACGCCGTTCATTGCAAACTCACCCTTGATGTGCCAGCCAGGGCCGCCCATGCCTGTGCCGTCAGGACATCCGCCCTGAATCATGAAACCAGGAATAACTCTGTGGAAAATAAGTCCGTTGTAGAATCCCTGCTTTACAAGCTTTTCAAAGTTTTCAACTGTTACCGGTGCAATTTCAGGATAAAGTTCAATCTTTATCTTCTTACCGTTTTCCATTTCTATTACTACCATATAAGTATCCTTTTCTCCGCAGATATAATTTATTTTTCCGGCACGCACTGATTAAGAGCATATGCTGGTTCAGTGCTGTGCCCGGCTTCTGCGGCAGCCGTGTTTTTTACTGAATCTTCTCAACCAGTTCTGATCTGCCTACAGTATATACTATAGTGTCATTTGTCTGTGAACGGTCAGGAGAATATTTTACTGTAATTTCCTTCCAGTCAAGTGTGTCAAGGCTGAACGGAACAAATCCCGTGCATGAAGCGCCCGGTTCAAGCTGAGCATCGTATCTCTGGCTTCCAGGATATGCGAGAATACCATTTGCAGCTGAGAGTGCAGTAAATATTGAGTGGTCACATTCCTTGCCGTCAACTGATACAGCAAAGTCATCAAGCATTCTGACGTCAACAGTTGTTTTTCCTTCGTTCAGTGCACTGAATACCATGGCGTATGTGTATCTGCCCTTTCCGTCAGGCACGTCTGATGTAAGTGCGAGCTCGGAAAATGTAACCTTAAGGCCAAGATCCTCGTAAACATACTCTGAACCCTTTTCCGCAGTGTATTCAACGCCGGGTGCAAGAGTTACAGCAGGTTCAAGATTGCCCTTGATTGTTGTTGTGGATTTATTTTCTCCGCATCCTGTAAAGCAGGCAGCTGAAAGAATGCCGGCAGCCAGGAGCGCTGTGATTTTTCTTTTCATTCTGAAACCTCCGTAATTGTGCATTCACTATTATATTCTATCATTTTTTTTATTTTTATTCAATACTGTTTATACAAAAAAATTAAAGACCTGATGCGACTTAAAAATCCCAAAAGGTCTCTAACTCTTAATATTATTCGTATTAATATTATTCAGCGCTTGGAGCACCTACAGGACAAACACCTGCACAAGCACCACATTCAACGCAAGCGTCAGCGTCGATAACATACTTGTCATCTCCTGCAGCAATAGCTGATACAGGGCATTCTGCTTCACATGCGCCGCATGAAATACATTCATCAGTAATCTGGTAAGCCATCTTTATGCACCTCCGTAAATATTGAAAATATCTCATGATATTCCCTAATATAATTCTAACAGCTAACAGACAAAAATGCAATAGATATTTTAAAATATTTTTTTGACTTTAAAGCATTAAAAATGATATAATTACAGTAATCACTTCATTTACCGCAGGAAAGGACATGATTATATGTATATAGATTTTCACACTCATGCATTTGCTGACAAAATTGCAGAGCGCGCCATTGCCGCACTTACTGCCAATGCTGAAAAATGCAATATGAAACCAATTACCAACGGAACCGCCGCTGATCTCAGGGAGAAGCTTGAAAGCTGCGGGATAAACAAGGCTGTTGTTCTGCCGATTGCAACCAAGCCTTCACAGCAGACTGTTATCAATAACTGGGCCGCAGAGATAAAGGGCGATTTCTTCCTTCCGTTCGGAAGCGTTCATCCGATGGCTGATGACTGGTCAGATGAACTTGAGAGAATAAAGTCACTCGGACTCTACGGAATAAAATTTCACCCTGACTACCAGGACTTTATGGTGAACGATGAGTTTATGATTCCGATATACAGAAGATGCGCTGAGCTTCAGCTCCCTGTGTCCATACACGCAGGATATGACCCGCTCTCCCCTGACCTTATGCACTGTCAGGCTGCCCATGCCGCAGAGGCCTTTGACAGGGTGCCGGATATGACACTGATTCTTGCCCACGGCGGCGGAATGAGGGACTGGGACAACGTTGAAAAGTATCTTGCCGGAAAACCGGGTAACCTTTACTTCGATGTTTCTGTAATTGCAAACGAGATTGACCCTGAGCAGCTCGTGAGAATTATTAAAAAACACGGCACCGACAGAATTCTCTTCGGAAGCGACTGTCCGTGGGATATGCCGTCAAATGAAATAAGAATGATTGACAGCCTGCCTCTCACCGATGAGGAAAAGGAAAAAATCTTCTGGAAAAATGCCGCACAGCTTCTTAAGCTCTGATTCCACATTTTCAGATAGTTTTCAACAGTTTGGTAAAATGTTAACTGCCTTTTTAACAGTTGTTTTTCAGATTTCAGCATAAAATTACTGTATTTAATACAAAAAACAACTCTGCAAAACCG
>JAZUIH010000013.1:0-8135 GCA_045642145.1 Oscillospiraceae bacterium
CCTTCAGGTAGCGGAATATGCCGTAGCCGGATGCTATGGTATCCGGGTCCGGGTAGTCGTGGCACTGGATTATTATGTCGTTGTATACGAGCAGGTCCTGAAGTTTCACTGGCTTCGCCTCCTTTTCTTATAGTATTAATATAATTTTACTATATTAAGGAGTGGTTGTCAATGCGAATTTGGTTAATTTGGATATTTTTTATTGTGACTTTGGGGTGAAACATTCGTAATTTCAGGGACTGATTATTGATTATAACGGTGAAATTACTTCAGTCAAGGGGCTTTGCGATCGCCCCTTGCACCCTTCGCTTCAGGAGCTGATTATTGGATTATAACGATGAAGTGAATTCAGGCAAAGGGGCTTTGCGATCGCCCCTTTAACCCTTCGCTCTGGTCAAAGGGATTTAAGGACAGTGCTGATGTGGGTTATTATGTCGGAGGGGAGGAGGCTGTACTGGGAGAGGGAATCGGCGGCGGTGTCGGCGGAGGTGCCGTGGATCCAGACGGCGGTGGCTGCTGCGGTGTGAGGCGGGAGGCCCTGGGCAGCGAGGGAGGCGGTTATGCCGGCGAGGACGTCGCCGCTTCCTCCGGTACTCATGCCGGGATTTCCGGTTGTATTGATATAAAAATGATTTTTGTATCCTGTTATGGTGCCGGCACCCTTGAGAACTGTAACCACCTCCGGGAAACGCTCAGTAAACTTCATTATGCTTCCGAGACGGTCCCGCTGTATCTCAGCTGTACTTATGCCGAGAAGCCTTGCGGCCTCTGCAGGATGAGGAGTGATGATTACCGGAACGGAAATCCGGTTAAGGATATCCGGTGTGTCAGCTATGCAGTTCAGTCCGTCTGCATCAAGAACAACAGTGCACTTTACTCCGGAAAGCAGCTTTGTGACAAGCTCCTTTGTTTTATCAGTACAGCCGAGTCCGCAGCCTATAAGCACTGCCCCTGACTTTTCAGATGCCCTTATAAGGTCATCTGCATTTTCCGGAAGGTAAAATCCGTCCTCACCTGTTTCAACACCCCAGTAAACCGGTTCCGGAAATGCAGCTGCAAGAGCTGCGATGTTTTCCGGCGGTGCACACTGCTTCAGAAGACCGAGTCCTGTGCGCAGGGCTGCCCTGCCGGAAAGCACGGCGGCTCCGGGCATGTTTCTGCTGCCGGTAACGCACATGAGAGTACCGTATGTTCCCTTGTGAGATGCTGGTCTGCGCACCGGTATACTGGCACGTACAAAGCTCTTCTCTGTTTCCTCAAGAATAAGGTCATCATCACAGCAGCACCCTTCCGGAATACCGATATCAGCCGTATGGATTTCTCCGCAGTACGACCTCAGAGGCTGCTGAGTCATGCCGAACTTTGCAAATCCGAAGGTAACTGTGTAATCAGCCCTGAAGCAGCCGTCCGAAACACTTCCGTCTGCAGCATTTCCGCCGCTCGGTATATCCACTGCAATCCTGAGGGCATCTGCCCGTCCCGCGTTCAGAAGCTCCGGAAATCCCGGCCTGAGCTCACCGTGAAAACCGGTACCGAAAACTCCGTCCGCAATTAAATCAGCGTTGCTGAGTGCCTCCGTTATCTCAGCTCTGTCCTCAGTAACCCTCACCCTGTCAGTGTTCATATCATTGAATGCAAGCCCGGCCGTTTCCGTCTTCGGCATACCGCACACAAGTGCAGCGGTCACAGCTGCACCGCGGGCTGCAAGGTACTCAGCCGCAACAAAGCAGTCTCCCCCGTTGTTTCCTGAGCCCGCAAGAAAAACAACCTTTTTTATATTTTCCTTAATCATCAGACTGTGTATAAAGCTGCCGAGAGCAGTTCCTGCGTTTTTCATCAGCTGATAATACGAAACTCCATTCTCATCCGAACGTCTCTCAGCTTCCTTCATCTGTCCGACAGTTACTATCCTCATTGTATTCCCGCCTTTCTTCTGAAAAAACACCCCCGTATCAGAAGACACGGGGGCATGTATTATTCTTCATCTTCACAGATTTCGTCTTCAGCTGAATCCTCTGACTTTTTAAGCTTTGTCTTTTTCTTTGCAGGCTTTTCCTTCTTTTCTCCGCCGTTTACAAGTGCAGATATCTTGTCAATAAGATCAGGGAGAGTGGAAATCATTGCATTTTCCTTGGATGCGTTTACTGACATCTGGAGAAGCTTAACGTTTCCGTCAGGTGAAACACATATGAATGCAAGCGGCTGAACTGATACGCCGGCACCGGCTGCACCGCCGAAAAGCTCCTTAGGCTGTTTTGTCGGAAGGTCAGAGCCGCCTGATGCAAACCCGAATGAAACCTTTGATACAGGGATAATAGTTGCCCCTTCAGGTGTTGAAATAGGGTTTCCGATAATTGTGTTTACGTCAATCATTTCTCTGATTTTTTCAATTGCAGTACCCATAAGGTCTGTTACAGGATGTTTTTCCATGTCGATACACTCCTTTGAAATATTTTTTTTATTTGGTTTTTCCTTTTCACTTTCTTTTGCAATCTGAAGTCTGATGAAGCTTATCAGAATCCCGACTGCTGCGGCAGCTGCCGCTCCGAGTCTGAGCTTCAGTGTGGTGCTGAAGCTGTAAACGCTGTTAGCGCTGCTCTCATTGTATTTAAGTCCGATGCAGACATGGTCCGTATCGGTTTTAAAGTAGGCAGATAAAAATGCAAGTATATTGTAAATACCCGCGCTGAGAATACCGTAATTCAGAGCACATGTGTACGCATCCGCATCTGCAACTGTACAGTCAACGCAGATATCTGAAAATCTGATTTTCTGCGTAAGCTTCAGAAGACTGTTTCCGGAAGACTCCGCAAAGTCCACTACAGCACCTATATTGTTAAGGTACTCCTTCACTGTACTTTTTTTCTTCTTCTTTTTTTTCTTCTCCGCATTTTCTTCAGACGAATCATCATCATGTGAAGCATCCGTTTCGGAAACGGCGGACTTTCTGCCTTCTGAAGCTTTCTTTTTTTTCCTCTTATCCTTTGCCGGTTTTTTCTCCTTTTTAGGAGTATCGGATGAAATGATTTTTATAAATGCATATCTTACGCACCAGTAAAAATCCCCTCCGCTGTACCTCAGCTCAACTGCAGCCGACAGGCTGAAAAGCAGGGCAAATACCAGAAGGATGATTATAAGCACAAGCAACTGTTAATCCTCCCGCGGAGCAAAGTCCGGCAGCGGAAGCTGGTCACTCTGAAGCTCCTTCAGAGGCGGCAGCTCATCCAGTGAGGATATACTGAAGCATCTGAGAAAATTCTTCGTTGTTCTGTATGCTATAGGACGTCCCGGTACATCAAGACGCTCCGCTTCCTCTATAAGCCCCTTGTCCGTAAGCTTCTGCATAACCGCAGCGCTGTCAACTCCTCTTACAGTATCAACAAAGCTCTTGGTAACAGGCTGGTTATAGGCTATGACAGCCAGTGTTTCCATCGCCGCAGTTGACAGAACGGCGTTTCTGCCGGTTTCAAAGACATTCTTTACCGCATGGGCATATTCCATACGTGTGGCAAGCTGATATGTGTCACCGAGCCTCAGCACCTGAAGAGCTGAATTTGTTTCCTCATACCTGTCGTTGAGCATGGTGATTATCCTGTCAAGCGAAGGAATATCTATACTGCTTGCCTCAGAAAGCATCTGTGCGGGAAGCGGCTCACCATAGGCAAACAGAATAGCCTCAACTGCTGCTATATTCTCAACAAAGCTCATTCTGAACTTTTCCTTTCCTTACGTTTTCCGATAAATGAAATTGTTGTATTGTCATCGCTGATATATATTCGTCCGGACTTGGTCAGTTCAAGCACCGCAAGAAATGTGGCAACTCTCTCGGAACGGTCTGTAACTCCGTCATAGAGTCCCTCCATATCAGCTGTTCCCTTTTTGTAAAGCTGCTTCAGGATGAAGATTACCTTGGTGGTTACCGAATACATCTTGTGCTTGACGATAACCCTGAATCTGTCATCCATCCCCTGCTGCTCCTTTGCAGGAATCCTCTTGACACAGATATTGTTAAATGCAGCTACGAGTACGGACGGGTCATGTACTCTCCGGTAAACAGACTCTGCCTTTATCTGAGCCTGTTTTCTTACGTATATATCTCCGCCGCGGTACAGCTGTGCAAGAGCCGAAGCCGCCTTTTTGCAGAGAGCGTACTCAATAAGTGCACCCTGAAGTACCTTCTTTTCCTCTTCCTCCTCTTCAGGAGCCGGAAGAAGCGCAAGTGTCTTGATATAGATAAGTCTTGCAGCCATCTCGATAAACTCGCCTGCAAGCTCGATATCATGCTCGGCACACTGATCAAGATACAGCAGATACTGTTCAAGAAGCTTTGATATCTCGATGTCGTTGATGTCCAGCTTGTGCTTTGAAATGAGATGAAGCAGGAGATCAAGCGGTCCCTCGAATATTTCAAGCTTAAACGAAAGCTTCTCCATTAAGGTTTACCTCAGGAACAGCGAACAGAGCGCAACTGCAGCCTGCGCAAGACCTGTGTAAACAATACCCACTATATATGAAACCACTCCGCGGAGAGGACCGAACACAAAGAGAATAATCATTATCATTGACACATACTGCATATACCTTACAGTCTTCCAGAGAAACTTTACCGGAAGAAACTGCATCACTATATCACCGCCGTCAAAACCCGGAACAGGAAGCAGAAGAAAAACTGCGATATTTACGTTCAGCACCGCGATATATCTGAATATTTCGAGGAGAACGGATGAAACACCGGCATGGGCACATATGATTACGGTTACTATCATGACAAATCCGAAAATCAGATTTGCGACAGGTCCTGCAAGTGCAACTGCAAGCATACCGAGTTTAAGATTTTTACACTTAAAATTTCGAGGATTGATTGTGGCACTGCGGCCCCAGCCGAATCCGACAAGAATCATTATAATGCATCCGATGGGATCAAGATGCGCAAGAGGATTAAGAGTGAGCTTTCCCTCAAGCACCGGTGTGTTGTCTCCGAGTTTAACAGCCATCCAGTTCCTTGCATACTGCCTTACAGGAAATATGACAAACGCCATAAGTGCGCCGATCATTACCTTCATCAAATATTCTGAACCCGCTCCTGACATATTAAAAGCCCTCCTTTAATCATCACTTTTCAAAATAATACATACTACTATTTTACTTTAATTCGGATAAAAAATCAAGGTACATCAAATAAAAAAAATTCATCCTTCTGACAGTTCAGAAGGATGAATCTATTTTCTACTTAGATCTAATTAGAAAACTTATAAGGATCAGACTGCACGAGTCACCTTATTGGAACGCAGACATCTTGAGCATACGTATATATGACAAGGAGTACCGTTTACAATAGCCTTAACACGTTTTACGTTTGGCTTCCATGTTCTGTTTGTACGTCTGTGTGAGTGAGAAACCTTGATACCAAAAGTTACGCCCTTTCCGCAGATTTCACATTTTGCCATTTTGCGCACCTCCTTAAAATTACTTAATGCTTAGGATTAAGCATTAGCGTTGCTGAAAACTCAATACATTTTCAACATTCCCAAAACATACAGAGTTTTCAGGAACGCTTTAATAATTTTACCACATTTCAAAATAAAATGCAAGTGTTTTTCAAGATTTTTTTGCTATGAGAAATTTAATTTTTATACCCATCTCAGAAAACATCATCTCATGCTCTGTCTTTGTGTTTTCCTCAAAGCCGCTTGCATGAAGATCGTGAGTGATATACTTTATATCATAGCCTGTTTCGTTAAAGTACTCAACTGACTCCTCAAAAAGCTCGTCGTCATCAGTCTTGAACCAGATCTCTCCGTCGTCAGTAAGGAACTGCTTATAAACCACAAGCTTCTTAGGGAAAGTGAGTCTTCTCTTCTTGTGCTTGCCCCTCGGCCACGGATTGCAGAAGTTGATGTATATTCTGTCCACTTCATCGTTTTCATCAAACACCTCGCTGATATTCTCGATATTGTGGACAAGAAGCTTTACATTCTCTATCTTCTCTATGCCTGCCTTCTCAAACTCGGCAACTGTTTTTCTTCTTGCGTATGCAGTCATCTCACTTTTGATGTCTATGGCAACATAGTTTATGTTCTGGTTTGCAGCAGACACCTGTGAAATGAATCCTCCCTTGCCGCATCCGAGCTCAACGTAGAGAGGCTGTTCCTTTGCGAAGCTGTGCTTCCATCTGCCCTTAAGCTCAGACGGCTCCTTAACGCAGAATTCACAGGCCTCAAGCTCAGGTCTTGCCCATGGTTTTCTTCTGATTCTCAAAATATATCATACCTTTCAGATTTTTTCTTCGGTTGCTGAATCAATTATAAGTCTTGTATTTTCATACATCTCATCATAGTCTTCCGGGCTGAATTTGTTACTGATTCTGCTCTTGATAATCTTAAATGTCTTAGTGTACTTCAGAGGTTTCATAGTAGGGAACGCCTTTACAAGACGTGATGTTCTTATCTGTTCGGAGAGTTTTTCATACTTTGCATTGAGTACAAGCACTTCGTCAGAGATGTTCTCACCGAGTGCAATCGACTTGTCATGGAGAAGCTTGGCTATATAGTCCACCTGCTTCAGACGCATGTTGAACTGTCTGATATCGGAAAGTGTAGCGGCTATGTCCATGATTATAACTGCCATTATTATTCCTGCAAAAATATTGCCCGCCATGTACGGTATCTTTGCCACAAGCTTTTCAATAAGCGGATGCACGACACAGATTACAAGCACTGAGCCCACACCCCACAGCAGTGAAATTCTCAGGCAGATAAACCCTCTGTAGTTAAACTTCTCTTCAGAATAGTCCCACCACTTGGCGTGGAAAAGCTTCTCAAGCAGTATACCCACAAACAGCTCAAAGCCGGTGCATATGGCCACAGAAAGCAGATACAGTATCAGCAGGCTCCCCTTCAGCGGTGCCAGTGCATGGGTTATAATAATTACTCCGAATCCGTATATAGGACATATAGGTCCGTTGAGAAATCCTCTGTTTTCAAAACCTCCGGTTTCCAGTGTACGGTCAACTACCTCAAGAAACCAGCCGAAAACCGCCCACCACAGAAAATAAAAGAACAGTTCAAAAACTGTATTACCCAGAAACCCAATATAGAAATGCTGCATCAGCATATCCCCCTTGTTTTTGTAAAGTATCTCCTATATTATACTTTATATTATTAATTGTGTCAATAAAGCATCATCTGCACAGAACGATACAAAACTGCCCACTGCAAAAAAATCCGGACAACAAAAATGTCATCCGGACTTTCTGTTATATTCATTATGGAGAATATCAGTATTCCAATTACTTTGTCATGCTTGCAACTTCAGCTGCGAAGTCGTCAACCTTCTTTTCGATACCTTCGCCGCGAACGTAACGAACACATTCAGCAACAGCGATTGTACCGCCGAGAGCCTTGGCTTCAGCATCAACGTAACCCTGAACTGAGAGCTTGTCATCCTTAACGAAAGCCTGTTCGAGGAGGCAGTTTTCCTTGTAGAACTTTTCAACCTTACCGTCGATGATCTTGTCCTTAACCTGGTCAGGCTTGTTAGCCATCTTAGGATCTTCAGCCATCTGAGCCTTCATGATTTCTCTTTCCTTCTCAACTACTTCAGCAGGAACATCTGAACGCTTTACGTATTCAGCGCCGAGAGCAGCACTCTGCATAGCAACGTCCTTACCGATAGCAGCAACTGCATCAGCAGCGAGTTCTGTATCCATCTTAACGAGAACACCGATGCTGCCGCCGTTGTGTACATATGAAGCGAGCTTGCCTTCGAATCTTACGAAACGACGGATAACGATGTTTTCTCTGATCTTCATGCCAGCGAGATCTGTGAGAGCTTCAGCAACTGTCTTGTCGCCGCCGCTGATCTTTGTTGCGTTGAGAGCTTCAACGTCAGCCGGATTAGCTTCGATAATTGTATCTGCAACTGCAGCAACGAAGTTTCTTACGTCATCTGTGTTAGCTGCAAAGTCTGTTTCTGTGTTTACTTCGAGAAGTACGCCTGCATTGCCCTTAACAACTGCTGTTACAACACCTTCAGCTGCTGCTCTGCCGCTCTTCTTAGCCTGTGTAGCAAGACCTTTTTCTCTGAGGAATTCGATAGCCTTTTCTCTGTCGCCGTCGTTTTCTTCAAGAGCCTTC
>JAZUIH010000014.1:0-3535 GCA_045642145.1 Oscillospiraceae bacterium
TGATCGCCATCGGAAACGGCACCGCTTCCAAGGAAACCGAGATTTTTACCCATCAGTTCCTGAAGGAAGAGGGGTTACTGAAGAGTGTTCGTTACATGGTGGTATCGGAGGCCGGTGCTTCGGTTTATTCTGCCTCCAAGCTGGCTGCTGAAGAGTACCCGGATCTGGATCTGACTCTTCGTAGTGCCATTTCTATCGCCCATCGGCTTCAGGATCCCCTGGCAGAACTGGTCAAGATCGATCCTCAGGCTATCGGTGTCGGACAGTATCAGCATGACATGCCAAAGGCAAGACTCGACGAGGCCCTCGGCGGTGTTGTTGAAGCATGCGTAAACTCAGTGGGCGTTGACCTTAACACATCATCACATTCTCTTCTCTCATACGTTGCAGGTATCAGTACAGCTATCGCAAAGAATATTGTTGCCTACAGAGAGGAAAACGGAGAGTTTACAGACAGAAAGCAGCTCCTCAAGGTTCCTAAGCTCGGACCAAAGGCATTTGAACAGTGTGCAGGCTTCCTCAGAGTAAGAAACGGAAAAAATCCGCTTGACAACACGGCGGTTCATCCGGAAAGCTATGATGCCGCAATGAAGCTTATAGAAGAGTGCGGTTTTACACTTGCTGATATAAAGGACGGAAAATCAGAAGACATCAGGGCAAGAGCCGAGAAGGCAGGTATTCCTGCTATAAGCAAAAAGCTTGATATCGGTGTTCCTACACTCAGGGATATCGTTTCGGAACTTCAGAAGCCGGGCAGAGACCTTCGTGATGAGCTTCCGCCTCCGCTTATGAGAAGCGGTGACATCATGGAAATCTCCGACCTTAAGGAAGGCATGGAGTTCATGGGAACAGTAAGAAATGTAATTGACTTCGGCGTTTTTGTTGACATCGGCGTTCATGAGGACGGCCTTGTTCATATATCACAGATCTGCAACAGATATATAAAGCATCCGCTTGAAGCGGTAAAGGTCGGTGAGGTAGTCAAGGTAAGAGTAATGGGTGTTGACGTTAAAAAGAAACGTATCAGTCTTACTATGAGACTTGATGAAAATTCTGCGAAGAAATAAAATTGACAAAGAAATTTTTAAGTGATATAATTTTTATGGAAGGCTGATAATGCCGGATTTTTCGTGCAGAAAAACGAAAATCTGACATCAGCATAAAGAAAAACAGCAGAATGAAACGAGGGACAGGAGATATGGTTAAAAGAAACATAGCAATAGCATTGCTGATACTGATTGTTATTGCGGTTTTCGGGGCTGCGATATACATGATATTTCCGCATAAGCCGAAAGCCGAACAGGAGAACCGGCCGAATTCAGTTCAGCCAGTTATGAAAATATCAGAGCTGTTCGATGAGGCGGTTTACATGGGTTCATACAGCGCAGACACAGAGATATACGCTGATGAACAGTTTGCAGCAAAGGATGTTCTCAGAGCAGCACTTGCAAAGTCATCAGGACTTCCGGAAAATGTTCCGGTAATGATTGAAAGTCACAGCTACGAGGACCTCAGCGTTGTGTTCGATGACGGAAGAACGATGCGTTCGCTCGAACAGGCCGGCGTTACCAACGTTATGATAGTAGCTTCGATACCAAAAATGAGCGGCGATGTTTTCTACGCATACAATGTTCAGGTTAAGATAAAGGAATCACGTACACCAAAAAATACAGAAGCCCCGGCAGATACAGCTCCTGCTGTGTCAAGGGTTACGAAGGTAACTACAATGCCTGCGTGGTGGTATAACTGGGACGATACAGATGAAACAACTGCAGCAGTAACTGCAGCGGTATCAGTTTCAAAGCCTTCATGGGCAAAGGTTACAACAGCGGCTGCAGTTACTGCAAAGCCTCCGGTTACAGTACAGGCTGAACATCCTGTAACTGAAGTTCCGTCACCTTCCGTTGAACCGTCGAAGGAACCGGATCCGCCTTCACCGCCGCAGCAGCCGGAAGATCCGCCTTCACAGGCAGCACCTGAACCGCCTCCGCAGCAGCCGGCAGATCCGCCTGCACCTGCTGAACCGGAACCGCAGGCACCTGCTGAACCGGAACAGGCTGAGGGTTAACGAAAAACAGTGCATATAATACAGATTTGCACAGCGCAGCGCAAAAATTTGTATTGACATAGCTGAAAACTTATGATAAAATTTTATTGTGGTAAGAATTAAGGGGGAATTGTTATGGAGAAAGATTTTTTATCAGATGTTTCACTCGACTTTCTGGATGAACTTGATGAAATGGATATCCAGAACGATGAACAGTTCAGGTTCGTACAGCTCCAGCGCAGACTGGACAACGTGCTTGATCAGAACAGAAGGCTGAGTTCACTGCTAAAGAGCACAGCTTGCAATTCATGATTTATTTATTATACCGTAATCTTTATGATTACGGTATTTTTTCTTGTCAGAAAGCATGTATTATGGTATAATTGTTAATGCCGGACGCATATCCGGACCGGCGCGGAGAGTAACCTGCAGGGAAGTTAACAGCAGTCTCCTGCGCAGAAAACACTTACGTGAACAAAAGAAACGGCAGATGTGCTCAGATGCATCTGCTGTCAGGGAAACACTATAAACGGAGGTAACAGAATGTCACTGGAAGTAAAAAATCTTTCGAAAAAATACGGTGAAAAAACAGTTGTTGAAAATCTGAGCTTTGAAATGAAGGAACCGGGTGTCTATGCACTTCTCGGAACCAACGGAGCCGGCAAGACAACGTCAATCAGAATGATGCTCGGAATGCTTTCGCACGATACAGGCGAGGTACTGTGGAAGGGAAAACCGCTTGATGCTGTAAGCTGCAATGTCGGTTATCTTGCAGAGGAAAGAGGTCTGTATCCGAAGTATGCCCTTATGGATCAGCTTTTATACTTCGCAGCACTCAGAGGCGTATCAAAAAACGATGCACAGGAAAGAATAAAGTACTGGTCTGACCGTTTTGAGGTCGGAGAATATATTTATCCGGGAAAAAACAGCAAGGGAAAAACTCTGCCGCCGAAGAAGCCGGAGCAGCTTTCAAAGGGTAACCAGCAGAAGATTCAGCTTATATCAGCCCTTCTCTCGGACCCGGAGCTTCTGATTCTTGATGAGCCTCTCAGCGGTCTTGACCCGGTAAACACTGACCTCTTCAAGTCAGTTATTCATGAACAGATAGACAGGCAGAAGTATCTTATCATGTCAAGCCATCAGATGCCGACAATTGAGGAGTTCTGCACTGATATAACAATCCTCAGCAGGAGCAGAACCGTACTTCAGGGTAACCTTAATGATATAAAGAAAAGCTACGGACGCGTAAACCTGTTCATAAAGTGCGAGGGAGACATACTTCCTCTTATTGAAGAATGCGGAATTCAGCTTTTAAGTCACAAGGAGACTGAATACAAGCTTAAGGTTACAGGTGATGACCAGGCAAATATTCTCCTTGCAAAAATGATAGAGAAGAAAATACTCATAATCAGATTCGAACTGAGAGAACCTTCACTTCATGAAATCTTTGTAGAAAAGGTTGGTGGCGACAGTGAAGAAAAGTGAGCT
>JAZUIH010000015.1:0-3313 GCA_045642145.1 Oscillospiraceae bacterium
CGTCATCTCCGTGCAAATCGGCTAATTGTAAACGCATTTATTTAATGCGTTTACAATAATCAGGCACATCAGAGCTGTTATCTGATGTGCCTGTTATTTTTTTATTATGTAACTTTTCAGGACCAGACTGAAGTGAGGGGAGCTTGGTTCTGAACAGTTACTATCTTATTTTCTGAATCTGTTCTGTGATGCGTCGTACTCGTATCCGAGTGATGCGAGCTTTGATTTTATCTCCTCTTCTGATACATCAAGGTCATCGCACAGAGCTGAAAGTGAGCTGTACTGGTCTCTGAGCTTAGTGTTTATTACGCTCAGAAGAATTGCGGGATCATTAGGAAGCATATAATTTTCTCCTTTTCAGTTTTCTCTCTGTCCGGCAGCATATTCACCCGGACATATATCTATAACCGGTCTCATAGGCTGAACCATTGCATCCTCATAGCAGCATGTCCACTGTATGTTTTCATCAATCACGTCGCCGTTAAGTCCGTCTATGGTATCGCCGTTTTTAATTTTTTCATTTGTCTGTGATACAAAGAAGGCAATGTTGTATATATAGTTTACGATATTGTCAGGGTCAAGGGTGTGGAAGTGGCACTGGATATCCGGAAGACCGACTGCACACATACCGTGAGTGTCAACGAGCATTTCCTTTGTATCCTGAATTTTGTAGAAACGTGCATTTACACAGTAGCATACAAATCTGTCCCTTCTGTCAACCTGTCTGCTTCTTATAAGCTCAGCAGGAACAAGCTTGCCGCCTGAAGGAACCCATACAGCCGTGCAGTCCCTGAAAATATCAACAGCCACCTCAAGCCAGTCCATAAGGAGCTTTGTTCTGTGTTCAGTGTCAAGGGCTGCCATCATATCTGCTGCCAGAATCTTGTGAGTGCATTTTGAAAGAAATTCGTCCCTGTTTTCAATCTCCCTGATCTGGGCGCGCTCGGCATCAGTGATATCCTCCTGCCTGAAAGGCATGATGTTTCCGAGGATTACCTGTGCCGGCAGATTTCCTTCCTTAAAGTGACTCATATATCTTTTTACTCCGAAGCTTGTGAGCTCAGTGCTTGAAGAAATTGTTTCACACTTTCCGCATCTGCTTTCGAGCTCAGCCTTGAGAACCTCAGCATCAGGCCTCTTAGGTTCGTGGTCAAAAAGCAGCCACATCTGAAACACGTTGCTCTGCTGCTCATACTGTTCGGCGAGTTTGTTCTTTTTACTGTTGCTTTTCATCGTTATTCTCCGTTCGTGAAAGTTGATACATCCTATTCTATCATATATCTGACTTTTTTTCAATACAGGTACAGCAAAAAGCGGCAGTATCAGAGGATACCGCCGCCTTCTGTGCCGGCATCAGTGAATGGGGTGGATGCCGGCGAGGGTGAATTGATATATTGTATAATGAAAAAAGCTTATTTTATAACGCCGATACCCCAGATATTAAAGTCTGAGTTCGCGCTCTGCATCTTGAGTGTTACGTTAAGTTCACCTGTCTGGTTCTGGTAGTATCCGAGGTCAGCTTCAGGACCGCCCCATGCATACTGTCTGTTGCCATTGATTGAATTTTTCTTTCCGTTTACTGTAACATCAAGGACACCGAGAGATGAATTCTGGTTTGACTTGTACAGGATCATAATGCCCTTGCCCGTTGTTGTGAATGTCATCGGATTGTTTGCACTGTTCTTCTGGAATTCAAAAGCATAAGGGAATCTCGGATGGTTTGATGTTTTGAATGAACCCTGGTTAAAGTTAGTAAGCTCACTGACAGGAACAATAGTACATGTTGAATACTCTGAACCGTAAACGGATTTGTCCGGTATTGTATATTCAGCAGACATGTTTTCTGTTTTGAGTGCCTGTCTGTAGAAATATGAAATACAGTCAGAGATAAGTGCATTACCTGCAGCATGAGGATGATACTCGTCTGAGTAGTAGTCCTCCTTCTTAAGAGTGCCGCTCTCAAACGCCTTTGTAAGGGCAGTATCCATACTGAGAATCGGAACATTGAAGTTCTGACCCACCTTTACCATCTGCTCCTGCATTGAGTAGCCGCCTTTGGCTCTTGTAATAAGTATAATAACAGCCGGGTCATTAGGCTGTGAGAGACACTGCTTCACAAGGGATTCAAAGCTCTTCTTGTAAATTTCCTCAGGGTGATCATTTACTGAGAATTCGATAAATATTATATCTGCATTCTTCTTAAGAATGTCGTTCTGTGCGCGCATGAGTCCGACAACTGATGAAGTGCCGGAGAGTCCGGCATTGACGTAGGATACATTGTTTCCTTTTCCGAAGGTCTGTGCGAAGTAGTTGTATGAGCGTTTTGCATAGCATGTGTCGAGACCGTTGCCCTCAGTTATTGAACCGCCGATATAAGCAACAGTTGTCTTTTCGCCTGCTTCTGCCTGTTCGACCTTCCTGCGGAGTCTTGCAGTATTTCCCATCTGGTAGATAGCGTCAGCGTAGAATTTCTGCATCTTTGGATCAGCTGTTTCCTGATATGTATCCCAGATATTGTCCGGCTTAGGGAATTCATCTATCGTACCTGTGAGATACTGAAGAATAAGAGAGGCATCCTCAGCGTTGATTTTTCCGTCTCTGTTTACATCGGCTGCAGCCTTCTGAGACTTGTCCTCTGTGCCGTTAAGCACTGCATTTTTTATAAGGCAGAGGTCAGGGATGTTTATCTCACCGTCATAGTTTATATCACCGTATATGAGCTTCTTTTCACCCGGCCCTTCTATCTCGGTTGCTTCTCCGGCACCTACAGCGTTGTCAATCATAAAGTCAAAGGTACCGTCAGCCGTTTCAACATAAACTGCGGCATCTGATGCGTCTGCAGGAATTGTATACTCTGAATTTGCAAGCTGAACCCATTCACCGTTGAGTGTTGTCGCCTCGGCAATAGGATCGTACTTTGTTTCTCCGGAAGCATCCTTGTACTGGAGCTTCATATAGAAGGTTTCTGATGAGCCGCCGTCTGTCTGCATTGCATTACAGCTGAAGCTGTATGTTCCTCCCGGTTTGAAGAGAGTCATATCGAGTTCCTTCATTGCACCGTTCCATGCGGCTGTTCTGCCGGAAACAAGGAGTGAGTTGACACCGTCATACGGCTTCGATTCACTGAGTGAAAGCTTTGCTGCACCTCGTCCTGTCCAGCTGTGGTTTCCGTCCTCAAAGTGGTCCATAAAGAAAAATGATTCATCAGCAGATGCTGTGGCTGACATCATTCCGGCCGAAAGTACAAGTGCGGTAAGTCCTGAAAAATATTTTTTTAGTTTAAAAGACATAATTTAATAACCTCTTTTCGCTG
>JAZUIH010000016.1:0-9544 GCA_045642145.1 Oscillospiraceae bacterium
ATCTGGCACCTTTCACACGAAGGTCTTGATCTCGAAAGCCCTGCAAATGAACCACAGTACAACAAGGAAGGCTTCCTTGAACTCGGCGTTTCACCAGAGCAGGCTCCTGACACTCCAACATATGTAACAGTCACATTTGAAAAGGGTGTTCCTGTTGCTGTTGACGGCAAGAAGATGAATGCTACAGATCTCGTTACAACACTTAACAAAATCGGCGGCGCAAACGGTATCGGTATTACAGACCTCGTTGAAAACAGACTTGTTGGTATGAAGTCAAGAGGCGTATACGAAACACCTGGCGGAACAATTCTTTACCACGCTCATGAAGTTCTCGAAACACTCTGCCTCGACAAGGAAACAGCAAGAATCAAGCAGCACCTCGCTGTTAAGTTCGCTGATGTTGTTTACAACGGCCAGTGGTTCACACCATTAAGAGAAGCTCTCTCAGCTTTCGTTACAGAAACACAGAAGACTGTAACAGGTGAAGTTAAGCTCAAGCTCTACAAGGGCAATATCATCAACGCTGGTGTAACATCACCATATACACTTTATGATGAAGAAGTTGCTACATTTGATGAAGATGAAGTTTACGACCAGAAGGATGCAGAAGGATTCATCAATATCTTCGGCCTCCCTACAAAGGTTAAGGCTCAGCTTGATGCCAAGAGAAACAGCAAGTAATTTTCAGCTTACAGATTTCAATAAAAAAAGACGGGCGCTGGTTCGTCCGTCTTTTATTTTATTATTTTATTTAAATTTATTTTTCAGATTATTTGAGGGAGGTTTTTTGAAATGGACGAAATCAAAACATATCAGCATAAAGTCGGCGAACCGCTCAGACTTTCCGAGGACAGTATTCCTGACGCGGAGTTTGTCACAGTAAATCTTGAAAGAGCTGCATTTGACAGAGTTAACCTTTCGACAGTAACATTTCAGGACGCAAATATGGAATGTGCAGTGTTCAGAAATGTTGACCTTAACAGCTGTGCCTTTAATGATGCATATCTTGATAACAGTACTATTCTATCATCAAGCTTTGCAAAGGCGGTAGTTGAAAATGTTAATATGGAAGCAGCAAAATTCAACGGACTGAATATGTCCAGAGCTGATTTCAAGGGTATTAATTTCAAGGAAACCAAATTTAACGAGGTATCACTTGACGAGTCAGAACTTTATTTTTCCGATATGCTTAACGCGTCATTTGAAAAAATCATCCTCACAGGCACAAAATTCAAAGAGTGCACTCTTACAGATGTGGAGATTACCGACTGCGAAACAGACGGACTTAAAATTGACGGTATAGACGTTGGTGCTGTTATCAAAGCAATAAAGGAAAAGAAAATAGATGTTGACAAGCTTATTAACGGCTGATAAATGAAAGGTGTGTAACTACAGATGGCAAAAATGTGGGCCGGAAGATTTTCCAAGGAAGTTGACGAAACAGTTAACGCATTCAATTCATCAATTTCATTTGACGGAAGAATGTACAGACATGATATACAGGGAAGCATAGCTCATGCGACAATGCTCGGAAAGTGCGGTATTATTTCAGAGGAAGACAGCGCACAGATTCAGGCAGGACTTAAGGAAATTCTTGCAGATATCGATTCAGGAAAGCTTGAACTTGATATGACTGCAGAGGATATCCATATGTTTATCGAGGCAGAGCTTACAAAGAGATACGGTGATGTCGGAAAGAGACTTCACACTTCACGTTCAAGAAACGACCAGGTTGCGCTTGATATCAGACTTTATCTCAGAGATGAAATCACTGAAATCAGAGCACTTGCTGCAGAGCTTGTAAAGACTCTCTGTAAAATAGCTGATGAAAACCTTGATACTATCATGCCTGGATACACTCATCTTCAGAGAGCACAGCCTGTAACACTTGCGCATCATATGATGGCATACGGACAGATGCTTCTCAGAGATCTTTCAAGACTTGCGGATACTGCAAAGAGAATGAACTATAACCCTCTTGGCAGCTGCGCACTTGCGGGAACAACATATCCGATTGACCGCGGTCTCACATCAGAGCTTCTCGGGTTTACCGCCCCTATGGTAAACAGCCTTGACGGTGTTTCAGACAGAGACTCATGCGTTGAGCTTGCATCAGCGCTTTCTCTTCTTATGACTCATCTCTCAAGATTTTCCGAAGAAATAATTATGTGGTGTTCATGGGAGTTCAAGTTTATTGAACTTGATGATGCGTACGCAACAGGCTCATCCATTATGCCTCAGAAGAAAAATCCTGATATAACAGAGCTTATAAGAGGCAAGACGGGAAGAGTAACAGGTGACCTTGTTACACTTCTTTCAATGCTCAAGGGCCTTCCGCTTGCATACAACAAGGATATGCAGGAAGACAAGGAAGCAATCTTTGATGCGGTTGACAATGTCAAGCTCTGTCTTAAGACATTTATTCCTATGATAGATACAATGAAAATCAACAGGGAAAACATGCGTAATGCAGCAGCAAGAGGCTTTATCAATGCAACAGACTGTGCAGACTATCTCGTTAAGAAGGGCATGCCTTTCAGGGATGCATACAAGATTACCGGTCAGCTGGTTGCACTCTGCATTCAGAAAAATGAAACTCTTGAAACTCTTCCTGTTGACGAATATAAAAACTTTACAGATCTTTTTGATGCAGATGTTTATGATGCAATCAGTCTCGAAACATGTGTAAATCAGAGAAAGTCAGAAGGCGGTCCTTCACCTGAAGCAGTAAAGATTCAGATTGAAAAGACAAGAGAAGCACTTGCGAAGGAAATGGCATAATGAGTAAAAAAAACATTCTCTCTGTTTTCCTGATAAGCCTTGCAGGCGTTCTTGTATGGTTTGTGGGATTTGTGATTATCATGCTTCTTAAGTTTGAAAACTCACCGGAGGTTAACAGGGGGTGGCTCATAATCGTGTTCAGCGGAACAATTATTATGAGCGTAGCAAAAAATCTTAAAAACGACGATAACGATAAAGAAAGGTGATTTTGCGGTGGCAGTAAAAGTATATATTGACGGTCAGGAAGGTACAACCGGACTTCGTATTATAGAAAGATTCAGCGGAAGAAATGATATAGAACTCCTGAAAATTGATGAGGACAAAAGAAAAGATCTCTCAGAGAGAAAGAGACTTATAAACAGCTCTGATTATACATTTCTTTGTCTGCCGGATGCCGCAGCAATTGAAGCTGTTTCACTCGTTGAAAATGACCACGTAAGAATTCTTGATGCCTCAACAGCACACAGAACAAATGACGGCTGGGTATACGGTTTTCCGGAGCTTTCAGCTGCTCAGCGTGAAAAGATAAAGAACACTTCAAGACTTGCTGTTCCGGGATGCTATGCAAGCGGCTTTGTTTCACTTGTAGCTCCTCTTGTAAGTGCAGGAATCATGCAGAAGGATTTTCCGGTATTTGCATATGCCACATCAGGCTACAGCGGCGCTGGCAAGAAGGCAATCGCTGTTTATGAGGGCGACGACAAGCCGTACGAATTCAACAGCCCGAGACAGTATGCTCTTACACAGGCGCACAAGCATCTTCCGGAGATGCAGAAGATTTCAGGACTTGAAGTAAAGCCTATGTTCAATCCGATAGTATGCGACTACTACAGCGGTATGGTTGTTTCAGTTCCTGTCCAGACAAGACTCCTTGGAAAAAAATGCGGCATCAGCGATATCTACGAAGCTCTTGCAAAGCATTACGAGGGTCAGAAGATGGTTTCAGTAATGTCCCTCGGCGGTAAGGATGAACTTCCTGACGGATTCCTCGCATCAAATACTCTCAGCAATCATGACAGAATGCAGATATTTGTATGCGGAAACGACGATCAGGTTCTTCTCTGCTCAAGACTTGATAATCTCGGAAAGGGTGCATCAGGTGCTGCCGTACAGTGTCTTAATATCATGATGGGCATTGATGAGACAACAGGACTTAATTTATAATAAAGAAGGTAAAGACTATGTCATTTAATATACTTGAAGGCGGAGTAACATCTCCGAAGGGATTCCAGGCTGCATCAGCAGCTGCAGGAATCAAATACAAGGGACGTACAGACATGGCTCTTGTATACAGTGATGCACCATGCATTACAGCAGGTGTGTACACAACAAACGTTGTTAAGGCAGCTCCTGTATTATGGGACAAGGCTGTTACAGATTCAGATGAAAAAGTAAGAGCGGTTGTAGTTAATTCAGGTATTGCCAATGCCTGCACCGGTCAGCAGGGTCTTGATATCTGCAGAATTACAGGACAGGCCGTTGCTGATATTACTGGAGACAAGGCTGAAAGTGTTCTTGTCGGTTCAACAGGTGTTATCGGCATGAAGATTGATCCTGAAAAAATCACAGCAGGTGTAAAGGAGCTTATGTCAAAGAAGGCTTACGGTAAGGAAGCCGGAACAGAAGCTTCACGTGCTATTATGACAACGGATACGGTTAACAAGGAAATCGCGGTTTCCTTTGAAATTGGCGGAAAGACAGTTACAATCGGTGCTATGAGCAAGGGTTCAGGCATGATTCATCCTAATATGTGCACTATGCTTGGCTATGTTACAACAGATGCTGTTATAGAAAAGAAGCTTCTTCAGGAAGCACTTTCAGATGTTGTTCAGGACACATTCAATATGATTACAGTTGACGGTGACACTTCAACAAATGATACTCTTCTTGTCCTTGCAAACGGACTTGCTGAAAATCCTTCAGTATCAGTGAAGGATGAAAGCTATCAGATTTTCAGGGATGCCCTTTACTTTGTATGTGAATATCTTGCAAAGAAAATGGCTGGTGACGGTGAAGGTGCTACAGCGCTTTTTGAAGCAAAGATCATCAACGCAAAATCAAAGGAAGATGCGAAGACAATGGCTCGTTCAGTAGTCGGTTCCAACCTTTCCAAGGCTGCTATCTACGGACATGATGCAAACTTCGGACGTTTCCTCTGCGCAATGGGCTACTCAGGCGCACAGTTTGACCAGAATGATGTTCAGCTTTATTTTGAAAGCGCAGCCGGAAAAATGATGGTATTTGACAAGGGTAACCCTGTTCCTTTTGAAGAGGACGAGGCTACAAAGATTCTTTCAGAAAAGGCTGTTACAATTCTTATAGACATGAATGAAGGAACAGCCAGCGCAACAGCATGGGGCTGCGACCTTACATATGACTATGTAAAGATTAACGCTGACTACAGAAGCTGATAAACTGAAGATATGACTTGATAAAGAAAGATGGTATGAAGTTGGATACAATAGCAAATAATATTCGTTCACAGGTGCTTATAGATGCACTCCCTTATATTCAGAAGTACAATAACAAGACAGTCGTAGTCAAGTACGGCGGCAACGCAATGACAAATGAAGAACTCAAGCAGGCTGTTATGAGCGATATCGTTCTTCTTTCACTTGTAGGTGTAAGAGTTGTTCTCGTTCACGGCGGCGGTCCTGAAATCAACGACATGCTTAAGAGACTCAATATAGAAAGCAAATTTATCGGCGGTCTCAGATACACAGACAGGGAAACTGTTGACGTTGTAAAGATGGTTCTTGCCGGTAAAGTAAACAAGGAACTTGTTGCTCTTCTTACAGCAAACAAGGGATCGGCGATTGGTCTGTGCGGTATTGACGGCGAGATGCTCGTTGCTGAAAAGGTTAAGTCAGAGCAGGATCTCGGATTTGTCGGTGATATAACAAAGGTAAATACAAAGGTTATCACAGATGCTCTTGACAACGGATATATTCCTGTTATTGCAACAGTGGGAAGCACACCTGACGGCCAGACAATGAATATCAATGCTGACACTGCAGCAGCCAGAATAGCAGCTGAGCTCGACGCTGAGAATCTCATTCTCATGACTGACATTGCAGGACTTCTCAGAGACAAGGACGATCCGTCAACACTTATCCCTTCAGTAAATGTAAGCGATGTTCCGTTCATGAAGAGACAGGGCATCATTTCAGGAGGCATGATTCCTAAGATTGAGTGCTGTGTTGAGGCTGTCAGACGCGGCGTAAGAAAGACATGTATTATTGACGGAAGAGTTCCTCATTCAATTCTTATCGAACTTCTTTCAAACGAAGGCATAGGTACACAGTTTACCTGATTGCTTTCGGAAACTTTTCAGAAAGGAATTAAACAGATGAATACAATAGAAAAGTTCAACAACAGTGTTATGAAGACATACGGCCGTTTTGACCTCGTAATGGAATCAGGCAGCGGACGTCAGGCTGTTGATGAAAACAATAAAAAATATATAGATTTCGGAAGCGGAATCGGAACAAACTCACTCGGATACTGCGATGAAGAATGGGCAGATGCTGTCTGCAGGCAGGTTCGCAGCATCCAGCACACATCAAACTACTACTATACAGCAGTTCAGGCAGAGTTTGCGGACAGGCTCTGCAGCGTTACAGGCTATGACAAGGTATTTTTCGGAAACAGCGGTGCAGAGGCAAATGAATGTGCAATCAAGATTGCGCGTAAGTACAGCTTCGACAAGTACGGCAAGGGACGCAGCACAATTATCACTCTTGTAAACTCATTTCACGGCCGTACGATGGCAACTCTCTCTGCAACAGGCCAGGAAGTTTTCCACAATTACTTCTTCCCGTTTGTTGAAGGATTTGTCCACACACCTGCAAACGATACTGAGGCTCTTGAGGCTGCAGTTGATGATACAGTATGTGCAGTTATGATAGAATTCGTTCAGGGCGAAGGCGGCGTTGTAAAGCTTGACGAGGATTTTGTAAAGGCCGTCCGTCGTATCTGCGATGAAAAGGACATCCTTATGATTGCTGACGAGGTTCAGACCGGCGCAGGCCGTACAGGAAAGTTCCTTGCATCAGAACACTTCGGCGTTAAGCCTGATATCACAACAATGGCCAAGGGCGTTGCAGGCGGCGTACCGGTTGGTGCATGTCTTGCTTCTGAAAAATGTTCTGCAGTTCTTGTTCCTGGTACACACGGTTCAACATTCGGCGGAAATCCGCTTGCATGTGCCGGTGGAAATGTAGTTGTGTCACGCGTTTCTTCACCTGAGTTCCTTGAAGAGGTACAGAAGAAGAGCGATTATATTTTCGACAGGGTTTCAAAGATGAAGGGCGTTGCTTCCGTGAGCGGTCTTGGTCTTATGATCGGTATAGAGCTTACGGAAAAGAACGCAGCAGATGTAGTTAAGGCTGCGCTTGACAAGGGACTTCTTCTCCTTACAGCCAAAACAAAGGTACGTCTTCTTCCTCCGCTTAACATTACTTTTGAGGAAATTGACGCAGGACTTGCAGTTCTTGAGGAACTGCTTGCATAAAATAAAGATATAAGAGAGGTAAAATAAAATATGAAACATTTACTTACAATGATGGATCTCAGCAAGGAAGAAATCATCGATATTCTCAATCTTGCTGATCAGCTCAAGTACGAACTCAAGCACGGAATTCCGCATCCTCATCTTAAAGGCAAGACACTCGGTATGATATTCCAGAAGGCTTCAACAAGAACACGTGTTTCATTTGAAACAGGTATGTACCAGCTCGGCGGATATCCTCTTTTCCTTTCTGCAAATGACCTTCAGATCGGCAGAGGTGAACCGGTTCAGGATACAGCAAGAGTTCTTTCACGCTACCTTGACGGTATCATGATCAGAACATTTGCACAGAAGGAAGTTGAAGACCTTGCAGAATACGGTTCAATTCCTGTTATCAACGGTCTTACTGACTATTCACATCCATGCCAGATTCTCGCTGACCTTCTTACAGTACGCGAATTCAAGGGCAGCTTTGACGGACTCAAAATGTGCTATATCGGCGACGGAAACAATATGGCTAACTCACTTATCACAGGCTTCCTTAAGGTTGGCATGTCTGTATCAGTTGCATGCCCTGATGCTTATCAGCCGGATGCAAAGGTTCTTGAATATGCTCGTGCTACAGGCAGATTCACGATGACAGACAAGCCTCTTGAAGCTGCAAAGGGCGCTGACGTAGTAATTACTGACGTATGGGCTTCAATGGGCCAGGAAGGCGAAGCAGAAAAGAGAAGAGAAGCTTTCAGGGGCTACCAGATTAACGATGAAGTTATGGCTGTGGCAAATGAAAAGGCAATGGTTCTTCACTGTCTCCCTGCACACAGAGAAGAAGAAATTACAGCTAAGGTATTTGAAGAACATGCTGCTGAGATTTTCGAGGAAGCTGAAAACAGACTTCACGCTCAGAAGGCAGTAATGGTTAAGCTTATGGCTGACTGATTTTCATCAGTATATATAGCGAACGAAAAAATTAAATTGCCTCTGCTTTATACAGGCGGAGCTCTGAAAAGCAAACGACTGCAGCTTCTGATGCGGTCGTTTTACTTTTCAGAAAAATATTATCGTATTTCAATAAAAATATATTGACAAACCGAGAGGGAAGTGCTATACTAAATACAGTAAAGGATTACCGGTAAATCTGAACGCAAATCAGATATGTACAATGTTTTTCGACAGATGCATCTGTTAAAAATGAAGTGAATAAAAATGAAAGGCGGAAATTTTTATGTGGAGTAAAGAATCATCAGTATTATTGTCAAAGGGCCTGATATTACTTGGGATGGGACTGGCAGTCGCAGTAAGCATATGGCTTCCGGACTGTGTAGGATTCCTTGAGGATTACTATTACAAACCTCTCGGACATGTACCGTCGGTAGTGTTCGGATATACCTGTGTGGCACTTATATGTGTTCTTCTTGTATTTCTCTATATGCTTCTTAACAATATTTCAAAAAAGACAGTATTTGAAAAAGTAAACGTGGAGCTTCTCAGAAGAATATCATGGTGCTGTTTTATTACTTCAGCAGTTGTATTTGTCTGGGGAATACTTTCCTTCCTTGAAGTTGCATTTCTGGTGGGATTTACAGTAGGCTTCGTGGGACTGGTACTCAGAATACTCAAAAATGTATTTGCAGAGGCGGTTGCCATAAAGGAAGAAAGCGACTTTACAATATAAACAGCTGAACAGGAGTGAAAAAAGTTATGCCTATTATAGTAAACCTGGATGTAATGATGGCCAGAAGAAAGATATCATCAGGAGATCTTGCGCAGAAGATAGATATTACACCTGCAAATCTGTCGATACTTAAGACAGGCAAGGCAAAGGCGGTTCGCTTTTCAACACTTGAGAAAATATGCGAAGTGCTTGACTGTCAGCCGGGAGATATACTTGAATTCAGAAAAGATGAAGAACAGCATTAAAACAGCAGCTCTGAGCCGGCAGACGATGATGTAAATCAGGCGTTGCGTCTGCCGGTTTTATATTGCTGCAGTTCATCAAGCTGTTAAATTTGCATAGAAATATCGCAATAAGAGACGGAAATAAGGCAGTATTAAACCAATAAATAAAATGCTGAAATTTTTTCAGAAAAAGTGTTGACAAATAAAAACTGACGTGATATAATAATAAAGCTGTCGGACGAGAGAACAACACGAACGACAGAAAACAGTATCCTGAAAATTGAACAATGCACTATATAAACCCTTGAAGATTCTGAGAGTAATTTCAGAGTTATTTAAGAAGTCAAGCAGAAG
>JAZUIH010000017.1:0-16085 GCA_045642145.1 Oscillospiraceae bacterium
GGCTTGATGTTTAAGTCTTTTTTAGACAACTCATATATCTCCTTTCATTGGTGGAATAACTAAATTATACCGCAATGTTTAAAAGAAGTAAATATACATATATGACAAATAAATCCATGGATAATATTGAAAATAGCTAAAAAGTGACATAAATGAAAAATATATTCATTGCGTTTCAGCTGAGATATGTAAATGAGCAGCGACAAAAAAGCATTCCCGAAACCAGTCCGGGAATGCTTTTGGAATTACAGAAGTTCATACTCAAGATTTTCCCACTTCAGGCGGCTTCCTATGTCGGTGCCGAAGGGGAGGAGTGCGAGGGCTATGAACATGGTGTCTTCAGCGTCTGTATCAGTTCGCTTCAGGGTGGCGTAGTCGCCTTCAATCTTGATAACTTCGTAGTAATATGGACCCATACGGGGTACCTCCTCTGGAAAAAATTTATACTATATTACTTAACCGGCCGCATGCAGAAGCTGTATGCGGCCGGGACTGTATGGTATTATGCTTTTTTACCTGTAAACGCAGATATCGCTGAAAAGATTAAAAATACGACGATATCAGCAGATACTATTGTGGAGCCTACAGGTGTTGAAAAGAGAATTGAAAGAATTATTCCGAATGCAGCGCATATAACCGAGATGACTGCAGAACAGATAATAACGCTTAAAAAGCTTTTAAAAACCCTCATTGCCGAAAGTGCAGGGAAGATAATCAGTGCCGAGATAAGAAGTGAACCTACAAGATTCATTGCGAGCACGATAATCAGTGCTGTGACAACGGCAATCAGAAGATTGTACAAATCAGCTCTGGTGCCTGTGGCTGCGGCAAAGTTTTCGTCAAATGTTACTCCGAAAATCTTGTTGTAGAACAGGAGAAACACCAGCATAACCACTGCCGACATAGCTATGCATACGCCGACTTCCGTTTTGGTAAGTGTGAGAATTGACGTAGAACCGAAGAGCGTGCTGCATACATCAGCTGAAACATTTGCTGATGTGGAGAATAGATTGATAAGCATGTATCCTACAGCAAGCGCACCTACGGAAATCATGGCGACTGCGGCGTCACCTTTGATTTTGGTGTTCTGTCCGGTCCGCAGAAGGAGTACCGCCGAGATGACCGTGACCGGAATAATGATAATCATCCTGTTTGTAAGTCCGGTAACGATTGCCACTGCCATTGCCCCGAATGCAACGTGCGAAAGTCCGTCACCGATAAATGAAAATCTTTTGAGTACGAGTGTTACGCCGAGAAGGGAGGAGCAGAGAGCGATAAGCAGTCCGACTGTCATTGCGTAGCGTACAAACGGATATGTGAAATAAAATTTTAGAGTTTCAATCATTTCCATGGTCATACCTCCTGTGAGCTCTGAAGAAACATCATGCCTGCCTGGCTTGTGAGGTATTCTTCCCTGGTGCCGAAGAACTGCTGTGTGCTGCCTATCTGCAGAATGTGGGATGCGTACTGAACAGCACTTATGTCATGTGAAATCATCAGAACGGTTATCCTGTCTTTCTGATTAAGCTCCGCGATCAGTTCGTACATGTCGCGGGACGCTATAGGGTCAAGTCCGGTAACAGGCTCGTCCAGGATTATCATTTCCCTTGCTGCACACAGAGCTCTTGCCAGAAGAACTCTCTGCTGCTGTCCGCCTGAAAGTTCACGGTAGCAGCGCTTTGCAAGATTTGTAATTCCGAGCTTTTCCATGATGTCAGCGGCAAGCTGTTTTTCCTCCCTGTTGTAGAACGGACGAAGTCCGCACCTGCTGAGGCATCCTGACTGAACAACTTCGCGCACGGAAGCAGGAAAATCACGCTGTACTGCAGTCTGCTGAGGAAGGTATCCTATTGTTTTTTTACTCATGTCACCGCAGAATTCGAGAGTGCCGCTTATTACATGATTAAGTCCCAGAAGGGTTTTCATAAGTGTACTCTTTCCGGCACCGTTTTCGCCGAGAATACAGAGGTAATCGCCCCTGCTTACTGTAAAATTTATATTGCTGCTTACAGTCATGCCGTCGTATCCGAGAACGGCATTGCAGCATCTGAGCTGTATGTCCATATCACTTCAGACCTCCGCTGTGAGTGCTTATGTAAATACTGAATATAGTTTTCTGCATAAAAAAATAAACCTCTTACAACAAATACAGTAAACGAAAAAATGCATTTTCGTTTACTGTTATAAAACTGATAATTATTATCAAATTGATTATATCACATTGGAGAAGGTATGTCAAGCGAAATGCTGTTTCTCATGATAACCCGGAAAAGGATTTTTTCAGTGTTTCGAGATTTTCTGACATAAGTCCGAGATAGGTTGAGCCTTCCTTAAGAGTTACAGACTGGACTGAGTTGAGAATCATAACTTCTGCGTTTTTGTTTCCGGAATTACGTGTAACGGTTTCTGCAAGCTTACGGTCAGAATTTTCAAGTGCAAATACAGTATTCAGTCCTAACTCGTCAACCTTGTCCGCAAGAAATACTATAGTGTCGAAGCTCGCTTCAGTTTCGGCCGAGCAACCATCAAATGCGGCATAGTAATCAAGTCCGTAGTCGTCCGTAAAATATCTGAAAGGAAACCGGTCAGCGAAGAGAAGAGTTTTTACCGGAGCTGACTTTACAGCTTCCTCAAATTCCCTGTCGAGATTGTCAAGGCTGCACAGGTAGTTATAGAGGTTTGCTTTGTAATCTCCGGTATTTGCAGGGTCAATAATGTCAAGTCTGCTTTCAATCTCACGGCAGAGCTTCTCTGCATTTTTCAGTGAAAGCCATACGTGCTCGTCAGTTTCCTTTTCGTGCTCATCTGAGTGATGCTCTTCCTTCATGCCTTCCTTTATTTCGGTTTCCTTTGCATCGTCACCTATAATATCAAGAAAGCTTATAACCTGCATGTCGCGGTTCTTCGCACCTCTGAGTGCATCTGCGGCCCATTCGTCTGATTCGCCGCCGACATAGATGAAAAGGTCACAGTCGGATATCTTTATCATGTCACCTGCAGAAGGCTGGTAGCCGTGGAGGTCAGCGCCGTTGTCAAGAAGATATGTAATCTCTGCGTGGTCCGCGTGGCTTCCGATTATCTCCCTTGTCCAGTCATATCCGGGAAATATGGTGCAGACTACGCTGTATGTTTTTTCGTCAGATCCGCTGTCAGGGCTGCCCTGTGCTGAGCTTTCAGTTACTGATGTGACAGTTTTTTCACTGACTTCTGAAATGTTGTTTCCTGAGGATGAGCAGCCTGCAAGCATCAGGACTGTAAGGGACAGAGCAGCTGCGGCTGCAGTGATTTTCCCGGATTTCATGATTGGTACCTCCGTGGTTTATACAAAAACTGTAATGAAACTGATAATTATTATCAATTGTATCTGTTAAATATAGTGAAAGTCAGAGGAAATCTGACTTTCACTGATTTTCTGGTATGTGGTGTGTCTTCCGGTATGCGTTCCGGGAGCTTATCTGCATCCTGAACATTTTCCGTTCAGAATGGTTTCAGGGTCAACTGTAAAGCTGCTGCTGGATTTTATATTGTCTATAATCTCCTTTGTAGCCTCTTCACTCAGGTGATATACCTGACCGCAGACTGAACACTTTACGTGAAGATGTTCGGTGCATTTTTCATCGGCAATATACTGATAAACGCCTTCGCGGTTATCTTCCTTTATAATTCGTCTTAGTTTTCCGTCATTTATCATTTCTCTTACCAGACGGTAAAGAGTGCTCCTCGAAGGAACCTTTTCAAGAGATGAATCGTTCTTCATTCCTTCAAATAATTCGTCAATTGTGAAAAACTGATCACTGTGAGACTGAAGAAATGATGTCAGTTCCTTTCGCTGGATTGTATTGTAAACAGCCATTTTTTCCAACCCCGCTGAATTGAATTTGATACACTGAGTAACGCCAGATATGACGTTCACTATCTATTATATCATGTAAACTGAGATTTGCCAACTGTAAAATGAAAATTATTTTGAGAAAAATACAGAAAAATACAGTGAACGCTGTAAGTAAACGGCGTTCACTGTTTAGTTATACTTTATTTCTGACAATTGACCTGCTGCAGAGGCATGTGATGAGGAAGTAGCCGCCGTAGATGAGGAGGATGATAATTCCGGAGCCGGCAACTGAACGGGCCATTCCTTCAGTGCCGAAAATCTGGAGTACATAGTTCATGGCGAATTTCATTCCGAAGACGGAGTGAACGGCTGCAACAAGGAGCGGAATTGAGAAGAAAAGGAGGTTCTGCCTGAAAACAGATTTTGAAATGTCGCTTTCGTCTGCGCCGATTTTGCGGAGCATTGTGTATCTCTGTATGCTGTCAACAGAATCGGAGAGGGAACGGAGTGCAAGTATCACGCCGCCTGAGATGAGGAAGATGATACCTATGTACATTCCGAGGAAGATTACAAGTCCTCCGAGACCTGTTGCTGAATCAGCAAGTTCAGTTTTTGTACTGAACATCATGCTGTCAGCACCGCATTTTCCTGCGTTGTAATTAAGAAAGTCTCTCAGCTTTTCATTTGTCGCTAATTTTTCCGTTTTTGATTCGGCAGTGTAATTTCCGGTTAAATAATGAGAAAGTGCAGTGCAGCCGTCTGCTGCATTATCCGGAACAACTATCAGGCCGTCGTTAATCGGCTGTGCGGAAATTTCAACAAATCCGTCCACGCATTCAGAATACGCAGGGGAGAGCTCGTGTCCGTTAAATGTTACTGTTCTGCCTTTTTTCAGAATGACATTGTAGTACTTTGTGCTTTCGTGAAAATTTGAAACAAGAGCATATGTTCTGCCGCTGAGGGCGATTTCCTCACGGCCGTACATCTTCATAAGTCGGTTGTAATCGCTGAGCTTGTACACCGGAACGCATGTTTCAGTCAGAAGATACGGATGGTCCTTCAGGATTCTGTCAAGCTCATCACCGCAGAAGCTTCCTGTTGTAAGTGATTCATCTGCGTATTTGCTGAAAACGACATACTCGGAAAAGTATGATAAATATTCATCATTGTTAAAATGAATGAGTCTCTCAAAGCATTCTTCATCTCCGGTTATTTCTGCATTGTAATCAGCCGGACAGTAGTTTCTGATGCTTCCGTTGAGCGAATTTCTCATGGAAAATGCAGATGAGAGGGTGCAGATTGTTACGAAAAGCATCAGACAGATTATTGTCATTGAGAAAACCATTGTGTTGATTTTGCTGCTGAGCTGTCTGAATGTAAAGCTGTTGAGACCTCTGAAATATACTTTTTTTGCGGACATAACCACTCTCAGAAGCATTCCGGATACTGACCAGAATATGAAGAAGGTTGAAACTGCACCGACTGCAATCATAGCAGCCATGCGGCCCTCGTTCAGTGAGCGTGTGTTGCTGCAGACATTCCAGTAGGCGTATGCAAGTGCAGCTGCTGCCAGGATGAATATAACCACACATAAAACAGGATTTTTCAGCTTCATGTTTTCTGATTTTTTACCGTGCTGCATGAGGTCAATGAGCCTGCATCTGCCAACCATAATTCCGTTGAAGAGCATTACTATAACGTACATGATTCCGAAGTAAACTGCGGTCTTTGCCACAGCTGAAGCTGAAACTGTAAAATGGTATTCTGAAAGATTGGCTTCAAAAAGATTTGCCGCAAATGTACTTGTGAACTGGGAAACTACAATGCCGATGCCGATTCCTGCGGCAAGTGAAACGAGGCCTATTGCGAAGGTTTCAAGAAAAAGAACCGCCGATATGCTGCCTTTTCCCATGCCAAGCACAAGGTACAGTGCAAATTCACGGTTTCTTCGCTTCATCAGGAACCTGCTTGCGTAGACAATCAGAAGTCCCAGAACAAATGCAACGAACACGCTCACTCCTGACAGCATTGAAATAAGGAGAGAAATAATCTCTCTTGTGTCAGAGGATATCTCAAGAAATGCAGTCTGTGATTCAATTGAGTTGAATACATAAAATACAGCAACACCGATTACAAGTGTGAAAAAATAAACGGCATAGTCGCGGAGACTTTTTTTCAGATTGTTTACTGATAACTTAAAGAGCATCGCTCATGTCACCTCCGAGAAGTGTAATGATTTCAATAATTCTGTCGAAGAACTGCTTTCTTGTGTTGTCGCCTCTGCTGATTTCACTGAAAATCTGGCCGTCCTTGATGAAAATAACCCTCGATGCATAGCTTGCTGTAAATGAGTCATGGGTTACCATCATGATGGTTGCTTCATTTTCCCTGTTCAGGTAGTTGAAACGTTCAAGGAGGAGCTTGGCTGCCTTTGAATCGAGTGCTCCTGTAGGTTCGTCAGCGAGAATGAGCTTCGGTGAGGTTACAATGGCTCTTGCAGATGCAACACGCTGCTTCTGTCCGCCTGACATCTGGTATGGATATTTCTGCAGTACTTCCGTAATCTCAAGCTGAGCGGCAACCTTTTTTACAGCTGCGTCGATACTGTCAGCTGAATACTTCTGGATTGAAAGAGCGAGCGCAATATTTTCATATGCAGTCAGTGTATCAAGCAGGTTGAAGTCCTGAAAAATAAATCCGAGCTTCTCGCGTCTGAATCTGTTCAGGTCCTTTCCCTTAAGTCCGGTTATGTCTGTATCCTCAAGGAAGATGTGGCCTGATGTAACTCTGTCTATTGTGGAAATGCAGTTGAGCAGAGTGGTTTTGCCGCTTCCTGATGCACCCATGACAGCGATAAATTCACCCTTGTCGACGGAAAATGAAATTCCGTCAATCGCCTTTGTCAGATTTGATTTGTTTCCGTAATATTTTTCGATTCTGTCGATTTTTAAAATTTCCATATGTCTGCCTCTTTTCATATTTGATGTTATCAGTATACATCATCTGAAAATATTTGTCCTTCGTTCAGTATTACGCAGCATTACAATTTTGTAACATAAGGAAGCACTGATTAAATCCGGAGTGCATGATGCGCAGTCAGATTTAATCAGTGCTTATAAAAAACGTACCATTTCAGATACAGTGTTCCGTTTGTCATTTTCCTATACAGGTTTTACATGTTCATTTTTCCCGAAGGTGATCATAATATCAGTGAACTCACCCCGGACCGACTGAACGGAAATCTTATGTCCGAGGCGGCTGCAGAGCTTTTTCGCGATGTACAGTCCCATACCAGTTGAGCGTGAATGTGTTCTGCCGTTTTCACCGGTGTATGACTTGTCAAAAACATATGGAATGTCGCTTGCAGGAATGCCGATACCGTTGTCCCTGAAATGAAGAACAATGCTGTCATCAGTTTCCTCTGTATATATTTTCAGTTCAGGACTTCTCGAATCAGAAAAATATTTCATGCTGTTTGAAAGAAGCTGGTTTATTATAAATTCCAGCCACTTTTCGTCGCTCGTAACGCTTTTGTCAAGTCCCTCCGTGAAGATTGAAACGTCCATACTCTGGAGCTCATTTCTGTTTCTTACTGCAATGTTCCTGAAAACACTGCCTGGAACTACGGGCTTTATAATATAGTCCTTTGCGGAGTTTTCGCTTCTTGCGTAGTAGAGAACATTTTCAATATAGCTGTCTGTTTTCTGCAGCAGCTTTTCATACTTTGCGCCGTTTTCATCGTTATGGCTCATCAGCAGAAGTCCTGCGACAGGGAGTTTTATTTCGTGTACCCACAGTTCGATGTATTCCTGCAGCTCTTCGGAATTCCTGCGGTAGCTGTCAATATATTCAGCCATGGACTTTCCGGATTCGTACAGCGCCTCGTGAACGATTTTTCCCTCGAGAAATCCGGGTTCATCAATTATTTCAGAAATCAGATATTTTTTATCAAGCTGGTTTATTCCGTCTGAGAGTGAGGTGTAGAAATTCTGCTTTCTGAAATATTCCCACAGTATTCTGCAGATAAATCCGGTGAAAAACAGAATGCTCAGAATCAGTATCATATCCCTGTTCACTCTGAAGCTGCACATAAAAAACAGCATCATAAGGTAAGTGCAGAGTGAAATGCAGATGCTCACGGCGGTGTCCTTAAGATAATCCCTGAATTTCATATGAGAATATACCCCTGCTTTTTTCTTGTTTCAATTGCATCCGGAAATCCCGCCTCAGCTAGTTTTCCTCGTAGTCTGCTGACATTGACGGTCAGGGCGTTGTCGTTGATAAATTCGCTGCTGTTCCAGAGTGCGGTCATTAATTCGTCACGGGTAACTATTTTCCCGAGATTGTCAAGGAGGAGCTGGAATATTATCTGTTCGTTTTTAGTAAGGATAATTTCGTTTGTGCCGTCTGAAAGGCATCCCTTTGCAGTATTCAGTGTCAGACTGTGATACGATGTGTTTGCAGTGCTTCTGGATAGCCGCTTCAGTACTGCGGATATTCTCAGAAGCAGAATTGTTGGATTGTACGGCTTTGTTATGTAGTCATCCGCGCCGTAGCTCATGGAAATGACCTCATCAATTTCAGTGGTACGGCTCGTTACCATTATGACCGGTGTGGCGGAATTTCTTCGTATTTCCTGAAGAAGCTGCTCTCCGTTTGTATAAGGCAGATTAATGTCAAGCAGTATCAGGTCCGCACCCGATTCTGCAATCTGCACTGCAGACCTGCTGAAGTCCTCGACAGCTTCCGTTTCATAGCCTGCATTTTTCAGCAGCTCATCAAGTTCCGTTCTGATTGAAACATCATCTTCAGCAATCAGTATTTTAGCCATTTGTCTGTTCCTTTCCGTGTGTAAAAATATCTGTCAGATCAGTCAGTATAATATCATTGCTGTTTTTTTCATTTTGGTGCTCCTTATCCTTTCAGCGCGATAATTATAGTGAACGCAGAAAATAATTCTGCATTCACTATAATAAATTTATTTTTATTGCCTTGCACATCCGATGACTACGTCATCTCCGTGCAAATCGGCTAATTGTAAACGCATTTATTTAATGCGTTTACAATAACTTTGAAGTTAGTTACTCTGAAGTTAATTGTACCAGTAAGAGCCATGCTTGTCAATCAGCGCATTTTTGAATCAGGAGATTTTTTGTTGATAACATCGCGGCGGTGTGGTATACTTAGTAGTACTGATTTGAATGAAAGGAAATAATAAATGAAATGTATTTACTGCGGCAAATCTGTATCCGGGAAGAAAACCGTATGCAGAAAGTGCCTTAAGGAACAGAAGAAAAAGGAAGAAAACAGCGCTGCAGCACCTGAGAATCAGGACAAGGCAAGGAAGCCGAAGAAAAAACACGGGTGTCTTAAGTTTTTAATTATACTCGCGGCACTGATACTTGCTTATCAGGGATTTAAAAAGCTCTGCTTTATGTCAGCGCAGAACAAACTCGATGCATTTGCAGACAGGTATCCGTTTGTGTTTCAGACGGAAAATGAATCAGTTGATTACGTGCTCAATGATTTTACGGTACCTGTTTCATATGAGTACGGCGGAAAAGTACGGAATGTTACCTGGACCTCTGACAGCAGTGCGGTAAAATTTGATGGGAACGGAAATTCCAGAGTAAGAAGAAGTGACAGTAAAAACAGGAATGTCACTGTAAAGCAGGAATACAGATTTCTTCTTGGCAGGGCAGAATACACCTATCACCTTACACTTGCCGCAGATCACGCAGCTGACCCGTCTGAGGTAACAGTTGTAAACAGTGAGGATGTAATTAACAATACATACGACGGAAAGATGCAGCTTCAGGTAAATGCAGACAACCACAGTCAGATTCGCTATATGTACGGAAACTTTGAGGGCCAGAAAATCTGCACACTGGAGGACGCCCTTGCAGTTGCCGAAGCATACAGAAACAGTCTCGGCATTGATCCGTCGGTAACGTTTAAATACGCAGACTATTCCGCGACGGATACTCTGATACAGTATACGGTTTACGCTTATTACAATGATATTCTTCTTGACGGAAGTACGGTTAAATTTACTGTTTCAAAAAACAACAGCGAAATAATAAAGATTTCAAACAGTATCTTTGATATCCCTGAAAATTTCACTGCGGAAACAGATGATGCTGATTACAGGAAGCTTATAAAAGAGCATATTGAAACAACGAAATGCATTAAGGGCGAATACACACTCGGAGATTCGCTGAAGGTGTACAGTGACAACAGACTCGTTACTGTATGTGAGGTTTTTACTGACGAAGGCAGATGCTACAAGGCCTGCGTGTCAGGCGGGGAAGTTACTCTGACGGATATGATGCAGAATTCATTTTCAGAAGAAGAGTATCAGTGTTCAGGAACTGATGAAAGAGGAAATGAACTCAGCTTTCCGGGCGTGGTAGTGACATTTGACGGAAATCACTACAGTAAACACTATACCCTGGTAGATAAAAACAGAAAAATAGCTGTATACGATAACGGCGCAGAAGATTTTTTATGGGATACAGTTCATAAAAGCGGAGACAGCGGATTTGGATCTTTGCTTGAAGTATTAGGAATTCTGAACGTTAAAAATTTCAGCGGACTTATACACAGTTCATCAAGCAGGTTTGATGAACCTATGTCTGTTGCCGGATACTGTAATCTCCGGAAAGCTTATGACTACTATGTGAACAGGTTCGGCAGATATTCCTATGACGGTAAAGGTCATTCTGTAAAAGTTGTATCAAACTGCAAACTGGGATATGATAATGCTTCATGGAGTCCGGGATTAGGTGAATGGACAAAAAACAACGGGTATTTTATATTTAATCCGCCTGCAGCATTTAAATATTCAATGGCCGGAACATCACCGGATGTTCTTGCTCATGAATTTACTCACGCTGTTTTCGGTTCATTCGCTAAAGTTCCGTTCTGGGAAGCTGTAGATACAACTGAATTTGACGGAATGAACGAAGCTTATGCAGATGTTTTCGGCTGCCTTTCAACTAATACAAGAGACTGGATAATTGTTAAAAATGTCACCTCTCTCAGGGAAGGCCAGTCAGTTGATTCAAGATATATGGTTGATGCAGATTCATATGAGTTCGGCGTCAGAGATCTTCTTAATTATGATCAGACAGAAGGAGGAATTCCGATTATCGGAGGGCCTTACAGCAGAAAATACAAGGATGATGCCTGGATTAACAGAAACGGTGAGGAACACGCTATCAGCATTCTTATCAGCCATATAGCGGCAGTTATGGACAGAGCACCGTATTTTGACAGAAACGGTATTGCGCAAATCTGGTACAACAGCATGGCCATGGGATACAACAAATCATCAACCTATGCTGATGCACGTAAAAACATTATAAATTCAGCTGAAAATCTGGGATACAGCAAGGCGGCCATGGACTTTATTGCCCATGAATTTGACCTTGAGGAGATTTTTGACCCTTCATATGAAATAACAACGGAAGAATATATGTCAGACCAGACAGGTAAGGATGACGGAACTGTATATTCTACCACAGGCAGTGCGATTGAAGGTCATATCATCTTTGATGATACTGTCAGCCGAAAGTTCTTCTTTGTGATATCTCCTCTCGGAATAATGTTTGCGGACACACCGGTTCTCGTACTGATGGAGGACAAAGGAAAGCCGTTCACTGATGCCGAAATTGCAGAAGGAGAAGGAATTCTCACTCAGAGAATAAATGAGCTTTTCAATGATGAACCGGGCAAAAACTTTGATATAAAGGTTGCGTTAAGACTGGTGCCGGGTAAGACAATCGACATCATAAACAGCATTTTTAAGAAATCAGAGGAACAGGTTAATCTTTCGGAAGACGGAACAAAGGAGTTTATGTCAGTATTTTTACTCCGGGAAAGTGCTGAAACAACTGCATACAGATTTTACAAAATGATTGGCATGTTCTGAGTGAATACATAACCAAAAAGTGAAAGTCAGATTTTTTGACTTTCACTTTTTTCATTTACAGTAAACGTAAAAATCTTATTTACATTAACTGTAAATATTGATATCAGCCCCGTAGTGTGCTATACTTAAGACAGTACTTGTATAACGGATGTCTGTGACAGGACATCAATGATGCATACAGGAGGCAAAATGGGGATAATAAAATTAATAAAAAAAGGTTTTGAATTTCTGAGAGATCCGGAAACCGAGATTCGTATACGAATGCTTTTCCTTCTTGAATATTCTACATTTATGGCATCATTAGTCGGAAGCATTGCCATGCTGAATCTGGTAACGTCAATATGGATTATTATACCGAATCTTATTCAGGTAGTTTTTTCATCGCTGGGACTGTTTTTTTCGCATGTAAAAAAGAAACATGAGGCTGCTGCAGGATTTGTTATCATAGGCGGTGTATTTTTCAGCCTTCCGGTAATGTTCTTTACAGCCGGCGGAAATGAGTCGGGTATGCCGCTGTGGTTTGTTCTTGCAGCTGTATTTTCCTGTATTATGTCAAGCGGAAAAATGCGAATAATCACGCCTGCAGTTTCAGTTGCGGTTTTTTCAGTCTGCATGATTATCGGATATATTTATCCTGATATCATTATTCCTCTTAAGGACAACGGCGCGGTATTTATTGATATAATGCAGTCGTTTGTCATAATCTGTACGGTTTTATGCGTTACTCTGATTGTCTATCTTTCGACCTATGACAATCAGAGAAAACAGCTTGAGCAGAAGAGCCGTGAGCTTTTTATCGCGATGAATTCCGATGCGCTTACCGGGGTTCCGAACCGTCATGCATACTATAACGACATTGCAGAATATTCTGAAAGCGGATATGTTAAAAATCTTGTTTTTGCTGCTATGGACCTGAACGGACTTAAGACTGTCAATGACAGCTTCGGACATTCAGCCGGGGATGAATTTATTCTGGATGCTGCCGGACTGATATCTGAAGTTCTCGCTCCTTACGGAACTATCTACAGAGTCGGCGGTGATGAGTTTTCAGCCGTTCTTTTCTGCGACGACTCTGAAGCAGGACTTCTGTACGAAAAACTTAACAGCTCAGTCCGTAAGTCAGACTGTAAATGGGCTGACAAGCTGAGCATATCTTCCGGTATTGTTCTGTGGAATGAAAATCCTGAAATGAGCTTTTCAGAGCTTGCAAAGCTTGCAGATGAAAAAATGTATCAGGACAAGGCCGAATTTTACAGAAAACACGGCCTCGAACGAAGAAAAACGCTTATTCATAATACTGATAACGGATAAAAAAACAGCCGTCTGATTTGTGTGAAAATCAGACGGCTGTTTTTTATAATCTGCATACAGGATTTTCCTGACTATGAATCCGGAATAACTGTCATCCGGATGCCGCTGCTATAATGCTATGTCCTTACAGTAATATTTCAGAAATGCACATGCAGTTCCGGCTGCAGCGTACACTGCACCGATGACAATAAGCTTTATGTCCAGTGAAGACTCTGAGATAATGCTGACGTCATTATAAATGCAATTGAGCATGGCCATATAACAAGTTCCCGGAAGTTCCTGAAAAGGATTCTTCGGGCCGTGGCATGGGATCACTTGACAACAGCATATATTTATGACATAATATAAATGAAGTTTATAATAATAATATTCAAAAGACAAAAATACTGCCAGTTATAACAAATCTGGTGTTTCTGCATTATTCAGTATTGAGATGCAGGTGCAAAATTATACTGACAGTGATTTTGAATCCAAAGGAGATGGACGTACAATGAAGAACAGATTGCTGTCACTTATGACAGCAGGCACAATGATGTTTTCACTTTGCTCAGTACTGCCAGTAAGTGCAGCAGATGAAAGCTCAGACAAAACCACACTTCCTGAAGATATCATTAATGGTGATATCAATCACAACGGAGTAATTAATGTTTTTGATGCCATAAGACTGAAAAAACTGGTTGTCAGCATGAAGCAGGAACCGGAGAATGATGGTACAGGAGATTTAAACGGGGATTTTAAAATATCAGAAGATGACTGTACGGAAATGGCGAATTATATCACAGGTTTTACAGACTCATTTACGTACCTTGTCCGCAGAGACAAGGACGGTGATATGATTGCTGATTATTTTGAAGAAACTATGTACGGTACCAGTGCTGATTTAAAAGACACTGACGGTGACGGTGCAGATGACTTTACAGAAATTTTTATATACTGTTCTGATCCACTCAATCCTGATGAAAACGCATTATCTGATACGGATGGTGATGGCCTTACAAACGAAGAAGAAGTGACGCTTAAAACAGATGCATCATTAGCAGACAGTGATGGTGACGGATTGTCAGATTATGATGAGGTATATATTTATAAAACCAGTCCGGTGTTTAAAGATACAGATGAGGATGGGTTCCCGGATAATGCTGAGATTAATTCGGGGACAGATCCGGTTACAGCAGACAAATATGATTCGGAATCCTTTTACAAACAAATCGTAAGCAGTGATGATACGGTTCTTTCAAAAATTAACAGAAATGAACAGCCATATAAAATATCTCTCAGTCTTGATGCATCAGGCTATTACGGAAATATTCTGAAAGTCCGAAAGAGTGCTTACTCAGGCTTTGTTTCAGGAATACGTGAATTCCCGGCAATTGCAGGAGATATTGTTGATATCATTTATGACAATGGTTTCAGTATTAAAAAATCTACTGTCACATTTGATATTTCAGGCGGAAATGCCTCTGATTATTCAGTTTTTAAATTTATACCTGAAAAAAACATTCTGCTCCCGCTTGAAACAAATTACAGCGATGATAATTTATCACTTAGTATATCTGATGCCTGTGCCGGAACATATTGCCTGATAAATACTGAAAAATGGTTAAGTATTTTTTATGAAAATACCTCTGAGTTACAGAGTACAGATTCAGAAACAAATATACGTACATTAAACTTATCTGCTAAAAGAACAGTATGTTCGGCTCAGGCAGAACATAAAAAGGAACGTATTAATATTCTTTTTATGGTTGACCTCAGACTTGCAACGAATTCGTGCTTTATTGGAGAGGAAATCAGACAGGCGGCCAAAAGCATTTTCGATAAATACGACAACGCTACAGTTGAGGTATGTGCATTCAGTCAGGCAGGTGGTACTGTAAATATATCTGATACATCAGAACTTTACAGCTATGACGAGGTTGACATGATGGTATCAGCACTTGAGCCTTATTTCGGAACTTTATCGAACCTGAATGCCAAATACCTTCTTTCATCAATGGAAACTCCTATAGATGTAGCATATTCTCTTTACAAATCTCATGGATATGATCAGAATTTTGTATTCACATTTGCAGCCAATGGATTTGCAGATGATATTTATCCGGCAGAACTTCTGGAGCAGGCAAAGGAAATTCCTAAACTTCATTTGTGTTATATTGCTCCGAGTGAAACTGCAACTGCCCTTATAAAACATGTTAATCCATATCTTACTCCTTACAGAGGTGCTTTGTTTTACTGTTCGGAAAAAGTGGATTCAGAACTTTTTGCTTTTACAGAAAAATGGAATCCAAATTATTCTGAAGAAAACAAGGAGGAACAATCAAGAAAAATATGGAATTTCTCTCAGGGATTAGACATCGATAAATCATGGTTTGACGGAACCGGCACGGATATTACAGACCTGGATCATGATGGTGTTCCAGACAACAAAGAGATTAATCCTTCATGTATCAAAGGATATGATAATGGTGGAAATCCTGTGTTTTATACAATCGGGGAAGCTGCAGACGGTATTTCAGAGGAAGCTTCTCAGGGTGTGAAATGGTTTGCGAAGAAAATCAAAGATATGGGATATAACAGCAATGATTATCTGGACAGCTATATTATGTTTTTTTACTCAAATCTGCTTTCAGAAGATTCAGACATGGACGGTATTCCTGATATGATGGATGCCATGCCGTCAATGGAATTTGACAACTGTTTTGAACTGACTGACAATACAGATCATACCTTCTACGAATTAATCAGTAATGGTTATGTTAAAACAATGGAGAGTGAATATTATGTTGAGGGAAAAAGATTTGATGGCCTTGATAAAACATACAATACAGTTAAACCAACAGCAAAAGACAGAGCGGTTCATGCATTGTTGATAACAGGTGGTGCGGATTCCACATTACCGCTTTCGCCTAATTTAGTAAAGCTGCTTTTGAAAATATTTTTTGCCAACGGCAATGTTTCGGAATACAAGTTTAGTTTTGCCGGACTTGATATTGCATCCAAGTGTCTTGT
>JAZUIH010000018.1:0-33374 GCA_045642145.1 Oscillospiraceae bacterium
AATGGCATTTCCGAGGGTGAAATAGAGAATCTGTTCTTGAGTTTCTCACCGTCGGCGCAGCAAGGTTAATATTTCTTTCAGGTTCTGTCAAGTGTGGCGCGAATTTCCAGCAAAGTCATCGACCAGAGGTACAGAAGAGCCTGAAAAATAAAAAATATCCCCGGACTTTTTAATCCGGGGATATTTTTTATACATGCTCTGAACCGGCAGAACTATTATAGTGAACGCAAAAAAGTTTATACGTTCACTATAATAAATTTATTTTTATTGCCTTGCACATCCGATGCTTCGGCATCTCCGTGCAAATCGGCTAATTGTAATCGCATTTAATTAATGCGTTTACAATGGTATTACTGTTTTTTGTCGCTGTCAGCAGGTCTGTGAATTTTTTTTGCGATATACTGAGGTCTGCGCTTGGTTTCGGTATATGTCTTTGACAGATATATACCGCTGATGCCGTTGCAGAAAAGCTGGATTCCGGCTATAAAGCATATTATACATGTGGTTGAAGGCCATCCGGCAACCTTGTCTCCGAATATAAGTGCCCTGATGAATATAAAGCATACGCCTATAAATGAGATTATGCAGAATATTATTCCTATGATTGAGGAAACTGCAAGCGGAGCTGTTGAAAATGCAACAACGCCGTCAATTGCATATATGAGAAGCTTCCAGAAGGACCACTTGGTCTGTCCGCCGGCACGCTCCCTGTTTTCAAATTCGAGCCACTTTGTTTCAAATCCTACCCATGAGAAGATACCCTTTGAGAAACGGTTGCACTCTGCAAGTGACATAATGGCGTCAACCATGCGGCGGCTCATCATTCTGAAGTCGCGGGCACCGTCAACAATCTCTGTCTGTGAGATTTTTCCCATAATTCTGTAGAACATTCGTGCAAACCATGAGCGGATTACAGGCTCGCCGGTTCTGGTAAAACGTCTTGAGGCCACACAGTCGTATTTTTCTTCATTTTTAAGTATAGTGTACATTTCTTCAATGAGCTCAGGCGGATCCTGAAGGTCTGCATCTATTATTACTGTGTAGTCAGCATCGGAGTTTTCAAGACCTGCATACATTGCAGCTTCCTTGCCGAAGTTCCTTGAAAATGTAATATAGCTGACTCTCGGGTTTTCTTCAGAAAATTTTTCGAGGCATGACAGTGTTCCGTCCTTTGAACCGTCATCCACAAACAGGTATTCCATTTCTATGTCATATTTTTCACGCATGCTGTCATATACCTTATCCATTTCCGGTATGAACAGCGGAATGGTCTCTTCTTCGTTATAGCATGGTACGATAACTGTTATTTTTTCCATGATTGTCTCCTAAATAGTGAAATACTGTATACACATAAGGAAATTATAACACAGCAGGGACATCATTTCAATAGGGAAAAGGAGTATTTTTATAAAATCCGGTATTGACATTAATAATGAAAAAAGGTACACTTAAGATATATGTGTTTTTACAGACAGACTCAGGCGGATACTGTATGTACGGGCTAACCGGCAGTTTTTCGCCGTGTACAGTACAATTCGGAGGTAACAGATGTCTTTATCAGCAGCAGCGTTTTTTCTGAATATTCTTGTTTTTGCAGCAGAATCCGCAGTCGTTTTTGCGAATACAGATTCCGGTCAGAACGCTTTCAGTAAATTTATTAAAACCAGATCACGTGCGGTACTCGCTGTATGTGCAGCTGTATCCGCAGTTCTTTTTATACTTGATATTGCCGGTCCGGCTGATATGAGCGGATACAGGTTTATTTCAGTTTCAGGATTTGCAGGTCTTTTTTTAGCATGGTTTTCCAGTGCAGGAAAAATACCGGAGAAGCTCAGATTTCTGGCTGATTTCGGGTTCAGATGCATAACGGTTTCTCTTGCACTTGAACTTTTTGTTTTTAATATAAACTCCGCTCATCTGCTTGCCGGAGGTTACAGTAAAGCCACATTTGACATTTCAGGTGCTGAGTGCATTAACTTCGATAAGGAATCCGGCACAAATGAAAACGGCGGACAGTCGGTTCTCGAATACAAATACGTTAATATTCCTGTTGGAACTCTTACATTTGATGTTGTTTCAGACAAAAAGAGCACTGTAAATCTTTCCGTTGATATGTCAGATGACACAAATTCAGCGGGATACAGATGGGGTGCTGCAAAGGCATCTGTTATCATGAACAACAGGAGAAGTGAAACGGTACCATGCAATTTTTCAGGAAAGGTTCATGATATACGTTTTGTTTTCAGTACTGATGACAATGAAAAAGTTACAGTAAAAGCAATAACAGCCAATATTCCTGTAAAGTTTCACTTCTCACTGATTCGTTTTCTTCTTATGAACGCAGCAGGATTCGCTGTATTTGCCCTTGTTTCACCTCAGCTTCTCTACAGAAAGTATTCTGAAGTTCAGAAACAGACAGATGCTGCGGCAAAGGTTATTACAGTTCTTATTGTGCTTCTCGGACTTTTTATTACCAATATGGCACGATACAGGGACAGCGGTCACAGCATTGCAAAGGATTTTGCAAGTGAGGGCGGCAATCAGATTACACAGGAGATTGTTGATTCATTTGAGCACGGACGTGTTGATATTATGACCGATATGAATGAGAAGCTCCTCGCTCTTGACAACCCTTACGACTGGAGTCAGAGAAATGACGAGGTAGGCTCATATCCGTGGGATCATCTGCTCTATAACGGCAAATATTACTCATACTACGGAATTGCCCCTGTTATAACAGTATTTCTTCCTTATCATCTTCTCACCGGATATTACTTCCCGTCAGTATGGGCAGTATTTATATTCGGTATGTTCGGAACAGTATTTCTTACAAAATTTTACCTCTGCTTTGCGGACAAGTTTTTCAGGAACACATGTGCGTCCGTAATTCTTGCAGGTTTCGTTATTATGCAGATATCAACAGGTGTTCTTCTCTGCAATATCTCGCCTCTTTTCTATGAGATTGCACAGACAGCAGGCTTTGTCTGTGTTACAGCCGGAGCATATTTCCTCATGAGCTCAAACGTACTCGGCGGAGGAAAGATTAAAAACTGGAGACTTGCTGTTTCCGGTGTATGGCTCAGTCTCGGCGTTCTGAGCAGACCGACTATTGCTGTTTACTGTCTTGCAGCCATGCTTGTCGTTTATGCTGGCTTCAGAAAAAAGAAATCCCTTTACGACAAAAAGCTTCCGGCTGTTAAGTATTACCTTCCATATTTCGCATGTGCACTTGTTCCGTATATTGTTATCGGTTCGGTTCAGATGTGGTATAACTACGCAAGATTCGGTAATCCGCTCGAATTCGGCATACAGTATTCACTTACGATAAATGACTTTACAAATTCACAGTACCATACTCATTTTGCGGCTGCTGGATTCTGGGGATTCCTTTTCCAGATGCCGGTGTTTACTGAAACATTTCCGTTCTTTAAGGCAGAATATATTCAGCTCTTCAGTCCGCAGGGATACTATTTCATAGCAACCGGTTCCGCACTCGGACTTATCTGGAAGGCACTGCCTGTAGCTGCGTACGGCAGTTCGCTCAAAGCGTTCCGTTATTCTGAAAACAGCAGCAGGGTTCTGTACACCGTTATAATCGCAGCAGTCTGTGTTGTATGTCCGTTTGCTGTAATCTTCTCTGTATGGGAAAGCGGTTTTGCAGCAAGATACTGTGTGGATTTTGTATGGCAGGCTGTAACAGGTGCCCTTGTAATATGCTTTATAGTTCACGACCACTGCTCAGCACCTGTAAAGTACCATCTTAACAGACTTATGACTGCTGCGCTGGGATTAAGCGTGATAATGAATACAGTTCAGCTCTGGTCATACATCGGCCCTGAAAACGGCTTCAGCACAGAGTGGCAGGCAAATGCACTTTCATTTGCACGTCTCTTTGAGTTCTGGAGATAAAAAAGCTTCCTGTGTGAAAAAAATACTGCATCTGCAGTTACAATACAAAAACAGATCCGCACTGCGGAATTTTCTGTAAAAAACAAAGGAGAATCAGATCATGACAGCCCCTGAAATACTTTATATGGTTGTTCCATGCTATAACGAAGAGGAGGTTCTTGCTGAAACATCGGCAAGACTCAAGGAAAAGTATATTTCACTTATTGACAGAAATATGATTTCATCTGAGAGCCGTATTGTTTTCGTAAATGACGGTTCCAGAGACTCTACCTGGGAGATTATAAACAGTCTTCATGAGTCAGAGCCGGAGTTTTTCTCCGGGGTAAACCTTGCGCATAATGCCGGACATCAGAATGCAGTTCTTGCCGGCCTTATGAGTGTAAAGGATATCTGTGACATGGCGATAACCATGGACGCAGACCTTCAGGATGATATTGACACAATAGACGCGATGGTGGAAAAATACTACGAAGGCAATCAGGTAGTTTACGGTGTAAGAAACGCAAGAGACACTGACACATTTTTTAAGAGGTTTACAGCAGAAAGCTTCTATAAATTCATGAAGGTTATGGGAGCTGATGTTGTATACAACCATGCTGATTTCCGTCTCATGAGCAGACGCGTGCTTGCAGAGCTTGAAAAATTCAGGGAAGTTAATCTTTTCCTTCGCGGAATGGTGCCTCTGATCGGCTTTCAGAGCTGCAGTGTTTACTATGAAAGACATGAGAGATTTGCCGGCGAGAGCAAGTATCCTCTTAAGAAAATGCTTGCCTTTGCTGTAAACGGCATTACATCATTCAGTACAAAGCCACTTAAGCTTATAACCACATTCGGAGGCATAATGTCAGTTGTCAGTATACTGGCATTTATCTGGGCTTTTGTTGTAAAGATAATCGGACACTCGGAAATCGGCTGGTCAAGCATGATGTGTTCAATCTGGCTTATCGGCGGACTTCAGCTTCTCTGCCTTGGTATTATAGGCGAGTATGTCGGAAAGATATATGCCGAAGTCAAGCAGAGACCAAGATACATCATTGATCAGTTTATTAATAAAAGGTAAGGTGAGAAAAAATGGATAACAGACCACGCGCGCGACAGAAAAATGTTACTTCCGGCGGAAGCGGCGCCTCGAGAAGAGGGAGCGGACTCGGAACGGGACCTGTCGGTTCAACAGGAAGCTTTTCAGGAAGAGGAGGCAGCTCCGGTTCCGGCTTTGGCTCATCATCCGGAAACGGATTCAGCTTCGGAGGAGGCAGTCCGTTCAGAAGGTCCTCAGGAAAGGGAGGATGCGGCTGCGGAGCAGGCTGTGCGGGAGTTATAGGACTGCTGCTGATCTGTGTGATAGCATACTTTGTTATCAGTGCATTTAATTCCGGCTCTGACGGCGGTATGCTTGAAACACTCGGAAACCTGCTCGAAAATTCAGAGTTTCTTGATGAAGGAAACTATTCCGGCGGATACAGCGACGGAGGATACTCCGGTTCAGGTGACAGCTATTCAGCTCCTGACACTTCTGTTGCAGCCGGTTCACGTGAAAAGAGAACAAAGATTGCCGGAAACGGTGCTGACAGTGTTACTCTTATGATGTACATGTGCGGAACAGACCTTGAGTCAAAGCACGGTATGGCATCATCCGATATTAAGGAAATGGCTGCTGCAAAGTTCGGCGACAACGTTGATGTACTTGTATACACCGGCGGATGCAGACAGTGGAAGATAAACGGAATAAGCAACTCTGAAAACCAGATTTACAAAATTGAAAACGGTAAACTTGACTGCCTCGAAAAAAGCATGGGCAGAGGAGCAATGACCGATCCGGACACACTGTCCGCGTTTATCAGATACTGTGCTGACAATTATCCGGCAAACAGATATGAGCTCATACTCTGGGATCACGGCGGCGGATCAGTAACAGGCTACGGCTACGATGAAAGGGAAAGCGGCAGCGGCTCCATGGACCTTGCAAAGCTTGACAAGGCACTTGAAAAGGGCGGCGTTATGTTTGACTTCATCGGTTTTGACGCATGTCTTATGGCAACTGCGGAAACGGCATTTATGACTGAAAAGTACGCAGACTACCTTATTGCATCAGAAGAAACAGAGCCTGGTATCGGCTGGTACTACACAAACTGGCTTACATCCCTCGGAAACAACACATCAGCTTCAACACTTGATATCGGTAAAGAGATTGTCGATGACTTTGTCGGAACATGTGCATCACAGTGCCGCGGTCAGAAAACAACACTTTCCGTAATTGATCTTGCAGAATTTGCCAATACAGTTCCAGAGAAGATGAGCAGTTTTGCCGGCTCAGTAAGTGAAGAGCTTAAAAACTCAAATTACAAAAAAATATCAGATGCAAGATACAGCACAAGAGAGTTCGCACAGAGTTCAAAAATAGACCAGGTTGACCTCATTCACCTTGCACAGAACATAGGTACATCTGAAGCAAAGGAACTTGTAAGTGTTCTCAGAAGTGCAGTTAAGTATAACAGAACATCAAGGGATATTACAAATGCAAACGGCGTGTCAATCTATTTCCCTTACAAGGCAGCTTCCAAGGTTGATTCAGCATGCAATACCTACAGCAAGATAGGCATGGATGACGAATATGCAAAATGTATACGTCAGTTTGCAAGTATGGAAGCAAGCGGTCAGATTGCCGCAGGCGGTACTTCCGGTTCATCACCTGCAGCATCACTTTTCGGTGACCTGCTTCCTTCAGGCTCTGATATTCTTTCCGGAATAGGTTCACAGGTTGCCGGACAGTTTGTAAGCGGCCTTATCGGAAATATCTCATCAGGTGCTCTGAACGGTCTTGATATATCAAACTCCTCATTTATGAACGACATTCCTCTTGGTGACCAGGCTGCTGCCGATTACTTCAGGGCAAATACATTTGACAGGGCAAACCTCAGATGGAACCGAAACGGTGACACATACAGAATCTCACTTCCTGAAAGTCAGTGGAGCATGGTTCATGACCTTGACAAGAATATGTTCTACGATGACGGTTCAGGTTATATTGACCTTGGTATTGACAACGTATTTGATCTTGATGAAAACGGAAATCTTGTTGCTGACACAAGCAGGACATGGGTTTCAGTGAACGGACAGCCTGTTGCATACTATCACATGAACACAACCGAGTACGGCGGAGACAGATATTCCATATCAGGTTATGTTCCTGCTCTTCTTAACGGTGACAGGGTCAATATTATCATCTCATATGACAGTGAAAATGAAAACGGATATATAGCGGGTGCATCTGCTGACTACCGTAACGGTGAAACAGAAACAGCTGCCAAGAATCTTATCCAGCTTACACCAGGCGATGAACTTGAATTTATCTGTGACTATTATTCATACAGCGGTGACTATATCGACAGCTATTTTATCGGCGACAAAATGAAGGTTACTTCAGATATGAAAATCAGTGACACTGTAGTCGGAAACGGTGCAGTGAAGATTATGTACAGATTTACTGATATGTACAACATGCCTTACTGGACAGAAGCTATTGATATAAGATAAAAGAAAACACTTGACATCACAGTAAATAAGTGTTATGATATTATTTGATTGTGGGCGACCATCGGTCGCCCTTGTTTTTTTACAGGAAGGACTATAAAATGAATTTTAACGAACTTAATTTAAGAGAAGAAGTACTCAGAGCTGTAGAGGATATGGGTTTTTCAGAAGCAACCGAAATACAGGCGAAGAGTATTCCGCTTATAAAGTCCGGTATAGATATTATTGGTAAATCAAACACTGGAACGGGTAAAACGGCTGCATTCGGTATACCTGCAGTTGAGAGTATTTCATACGAGAAAAACGGTGTGGAGGTTCTTATACTCTGTCCGACCCGTGAGCTTGCAATGCAGGCATGTGATGAGATTAAAAAGTTTTCAAAGTACATGGGATGGGTTAAACCGTGTGCTGTTTACGGCGGAGCAAGCATGGACCGTCAGATTATGGACCTCAAGCGCGGTGCAAATCTTGTTGTGGGAACACCTGGCCGTGTAATGGACCATATGAGGAGACGTACACTTAAGCTTCAGAACCTTAAGATGATTATCCTTGACGAAGCTGATGAAATGCTTAACATGGGATTCAGAGAGGATATAGAGACAATCCTTCAGGAGATTCCTGAGGAGAGACAGACTATAATGTTCTCTGCAACAATGCCTCCGGCAATTCTTGCAATCACAAACCAGTATCAGAACAATCCTGAACTCATAAAGATTGAGCAGAAGTACAGAACAGTTGATACCATAGACCAGTATTACTTTGAGGTTCCTTCAGGAATGAAGACTGAAGCTATGCAGTATCTTCTCCTTGCCTATGAACCAAAGGCTTCAATGATATTCTGCAATACCAAGAAGATGGTTGACGAGCTTACTGATGCACTTACAGCCAAAGGTTTCAAGGCTGCAGGACTTCACGGCGATATGAAACAGGCCCAGAGAAGCTTTGTAATGGACAAGTTCAAGGCGGGCAGAATAAATATTCTCATAGCTACGGACGTTGCGGCCAGAGGCATTGACGTAAGCGGAATAGACGTTGTATTTAACTATGACCTTCCGCAGGACAACGAGTACTACATTCACCGTATAGGAAGAACAGGCCGTGCAGGCAAGTCCGGTACAGCGTATACGCTTATCAGCAACAGAAAACAGATTTATGATCTCAGAGCTCTCTCGAAGTACATCAAGACTGAGATTAAGGAGAAGGAGCTTCCGGAGAGAAGTGAGCTTGTAAACGCAAAGATGCTTAAGATAGTTTCCAGGATAACAGCGGCATCGGAACAGCCGTTAAGGGAGGAAGCAGAGGTAATTCTCAGTATACTCGCTAAGGAAGGCTACTCTCCTGAGGAGATAGCAGGTATTCTCATAAACCGCAGCCTTAACAAGGAGCTTAAGAGTATTCCTGAGTTTGAGATACCAAAGGCAAAGAAGGAAAAAGCCAAGTCTTCAGCAAATGCACCTCGTCTTACAAAGGACAAGGCAGCTAAAATCGAAATTTCCGCAGGAAAACTCAGCCACATTGCTCCGAACTTCATACTCGGTGCTCTTGTTGAAGCAACAGGAATGCAGGGTAAGAGCTTCGGAAAGATTGAAATATTTGAAAGATACTCAACAGTTGAGGTTCCTGAAGCTGACGCTGAATATATCGCAGATGTTATGAACAACACCAAGATTAACGGACGCAAGGTAACTGTAAAGCTCTGCGACAGAAAGCCGGCTGAAAAGCCATCCCAGCGTCACAGCGGAAACGGAAGAAGAAACGAGCATTCCTCAAGACGCAGACCGCAGAGCGGTTCACACAGAAAAAGAAAATAATACATAAGGAAGTGATATTATGCAGAACAGAAACAAGCAGCAGATGCAGCCTTCAGGCCAGCCTAAGAAGCCGATGGTAGTTCGTATTTTAATTCTTGCAGTTGCAGCACTTATGTTTATCGGTGCCATTGCAATTCCTTTCATGGGTATTTTCTCAAACAGATAACATTATGGAATCAGGTTTATAAATAAATCACAGGTTTCAGAAACAGTTAAAACAGGCACATCGTCACTGCGCGGAGGCGCGGCTGCGATGTGCCTGTTTTTTCTGCAAATGCACAGACCCCGCAAAACACAGGTTCTGCGGGGTCTGCACGGGAAATGACTTAAATAAGTGTATTTTTTAATTTGATAACATCAATGATTGAAAGTCTGCCGTTGTCATCCATATCGGCATTTTTTAGTTCTGCAGGTGTAAGTTCGCATATACCTACCATAGCTTCCATCAGGTGTATGAGGTCAGCTGTGTTGATTACTCCGTTGCAGTCAGCGTCACCCTTGAGAACTTCGTTTTTGCCGGAAGTTTCCGGTTCAGAAGATGAACCTTCGAAGGTAAGTGTGATGCTGATAAATTCACACGCTACATCATCTCCTCCTTCAGGGTGTTTTTCAGAAGAATGCCACCAGTCAGCAAGAACGGCCTGTGAACAGTTAATTGCTGCATCAAGCTCATTGTCATCACTGTCGGTGAATTTACCGTCAAAGTTTACAAGTACCTTTCCGGTCCCTCCGTCATAGTTAAAGCTCTTGCTGCTCCAGAAAGACGTACCGTCTGCAGACTTTACGCTGTCAAACGTAAGTGCGCCGCCGCCGCAGAACCATCCTGAATTTTCAGAGGAAGTACACTTAAGGCTGATTACTGCCTTTTTAAGATTCTTTGCATTGCTGCCGAGCGGAATGATGTATCCGCCGTCCGAATTTTTCTTTAGTTCGCTTATCTGATATGTAACTGAGTCTGTATTGCCTTCATCAGGTGTCTTTACAGATGAACCGGCAATATCGCAGAGCTTTTTGTTTAGCTCAGGGTCAGCCATTTTACATTCAATTCTGTCATATCTTCCGCCTGGTGTATCCCAGAGAACAGGACACATATCTCTTGTGTAAGCAGCTTCACATACTGAAGTAAGGAACTTCATTACAGATTCCGCTTCCTTGTTCTTTGTCGGACAACCGTATTCACCGATTATAACCGGAATACCCTTGTCAACAAACGTGGACTTCATCATGTCCATTTCTCTGTTAAGATCCGATACTTCCTTTTCAGTACCCCATGTTGACTGACATTTTCCCCAGTCAGCATCCTCTTCAAGAATGGCAAATGTTGAAGGTGAGTAGTAGTGTACGGAAACTGCACATCTGTTTGCCGGGTCGGAAGGCATTTTGAAGAGAGGGTCACATGTTACGTCGATACCGGTATTGTATCCGGAAATGAGCAGATGACGTTTGTCATTGTTTCCGCCGGACTTTCTGACTACATCAACAAACTTCTGGTTGATTTCGTTTGCAAGTGCATATGATTCGGCTTTGCCCGAATCTCCGCCCCATCTGTTCCATATTGTATCCCATCCGAGTTCCTCGTTCTGTGACTCGAACATAAGATAGTCGCCGTATTCCCTGTACCTGTCTGCAATCTGAGTCCACATCTTTTCGTATCTCTTCATGCACTCGTCTTTGTTTTCAGGAAACTTATTAACCCAGCCGTTATCCCAGTGAATATTCACAATAGCATACAGACCGCTTTCAAGAGTCCAGTCAATAACTTCTGTAACTCTGTCCATATAGTCTTTGCTGATATTGTAGTTTCCGTCATCCTTCATCAGATTGGACCAGGCTACAGGAATTCTGAGAACACCGAAGCCGGCATTTTTGTAGCCCTCAATCATTTCCTTTGTGATAACCGGACTGCCCCATGCTTTTTCATAGTCAGAAGGGGATGAACCGTTAATCCAGTCTCCGCACGCCTCAAGCGTATTGCCGAGATTGATTCCGATGCCCATGTCACTTACAAGTTCCTGTGTCGTTATGTTTCTCATTACGTCATCCGCATCCGCTTTATATCCGGACGGGATCACAACTCCGAAAAACATCACAACAGAAGTAAAAAAAGCTGCTGTTTTTTTTCTGTTCATTTAACTTTACACTCCTTACATAACACGTGTGATGTAAATCCTATGTCTATATTATAACTCCGTTAATTATGTACTTCAACCCGATTTATGAATTAAAGGTATGAAAAATGAAGATTTTAATAACTTGATTTTTATTCATCGGGATGCTATACTCTAATCATACAGTACTGTGTGAAATACCCGGGGAACCGGATATACGGCTAATAGTAAACAACAAAATATTTTGTCGTTTACTATAAAAGAAAAGCAGGTGGGATGTATGAAAAAAAGACTTGTATTTACAGTTGTAACGGCAAGAGCGTGGGCTTCTGAGCAGAGACAGCTTATTGAGGGTATAATTTCTGAGGCTTTTAAAATGAATACAGATATAGTTATTCTCTCAAATATATACAACGCTTCAGAGTACAACAGCTTTATTAAAAGTGAGAACAGCATTTACAGGCTGGCTTGTTCAGAAAGACATGACGGTATAATTTTTACAGATGATTCATTTATGAATCCCGAGCTGAGGGAGAGGGTAACTGAGCTTATTGATAAAAACGGACTTCCTGTTGTTACAGTCGGAACGGAGCCTGAGCATTATATTCCGGTCGGAAATGATACTGCAGATGATATCCGGAAAATCACAGATCACCTTATAGATGTTCACGGCTTTTCAGATATAGATATCCTTACCGGTTATGAAGGACATCCGGAAGCGGAGTGCCGAGTTGACGGATACAGGCAGTCACTTGAAAAACACGGAATTGATTTCAGAAAGGAAAATGTGATTTACGGTGATTTCTGGACCGGTTCAGGGGAAAAGCTGGCCGGTGAATATGCATCAGGAAAGCGCAGGATGCCGCAGGCTGTAATATGTACCAATGACTATATGGCTTATGCGCTCTGTGACAGGCTGACTGAAGAGGGTGTACATATCCCGGGAGATATCACTGTTACCGGATATGAATTTACAGGAGACAGGACTGATCACTATCCTCTTCTTTCCACCTGGCAGCGTAACCGTTACTCACTTGGCAGAAAGGCGTTTCGTGTTCTTTACAGCAAAGTTACCGGTATGGTTTTCAGTGACACTATAAGCACTGAAGGAAGGTTTGTTTCCGGCGATACCTGTTCATGCGGAGCGTGTCTTAAGGAAGTTTCCGCAGAAGTAAGTGAGAGGAAAAAGCAGAACTATTTTTCATCGCTTAATGATACAGGAATGCTTGAGCAGTTTCTTACAGAATCTGAAAATATTCAGGACCTGGTTTCAGCTCTGAACAGACATTCCTATTTTATACCTGATCTTTCAGGACTTTACCTTTGTCTTTACGATGACTGGTGTGTTTCTGCGGATATGAGAAAGCACAGAGATGAAAAGAGCGAAGATACCGTGTGCTACAATATAGCTGATATATACCGTGAAAACCCACCGCATATCCATTTCAGAAGCAGTATGATTTTTCCTGATGAGATACAGCATGATACTGTCCCGAATGCCTATTACTGCTGTCCGGTATTTTTTTTCGATGAGGAGTTCGGATATATGACGGTAAGGTATGACAAGGTCATGTGCTTCGGTGAGTCGTTCAGAAACTGGAACAGGATTGCAGCAAATGCCCTTGAGTTTCTTCGCATGAAAAATGATATTGACTATCTTATGCAGTACCGTAATCTGTCAGAATTCAGGGATTCAGCGACGGGACTGAGCAACCGCAAAGGGTTTATGAATGAGATGAATATAGCACTGAGAAATGCGGCGTCTGAATACTGTATAATATGGATGCTCAGAATTCGCGGCGGTGCGGACAAAGCCATACGCACTCCTGATGAGTATGATGCCAGAACCCGGCTTATAAGCGGAATGACCGGTATTCTCAGCAGAATTTCATCACAGAGCGGCGGTATATGCGGAAGAGATGATGAAAATACATTTGTGGTTTCATTTTCGGTTTCTGATGCGGATCAGACTGCTGATTATATATGTGAGAAGCTTTCTGCGGAGCTTTACGGTCTGCAGCATGAAAACGGAATTTATGCTGAGGATATGTATGTAACCGGTATAGTAACAGGTAAAGTATCGGGCAATGATTTTCAGGAAAAATACAGTCAGCTGCTCAGCCGCCTGGAAAATGAAAGCTCTTCTGATGCTGTTTATGCGGAAAACACAGAATATGATTCCTACAGGGAACTTAGAAAAAGAATTTTTCTGTCTCCTGAGAAAAACATTACAGCTGAAGATGCATGCAGAAAGTTTCTTCTCAGCAGCGGACACTTCAGGATGAGATACAGAGAATATTTCGGGATAAGCTTTCATCAGGACTGCATAAGACTGAGGATGCTTCTTGCTTCATATCTGCTTGTTTCAGAAAAAATAAATATTGCATCCGTAGCCCGGAAGTGCGGCTTTGAAAATGAAAAATACTTTATGCAGCAGTTCAGGAAAATAAAAGGGTGTACTCCGAATCAGTACAGGACAAAGTACATCAGAAACCATAATAAATCAATATAACAGCACTGAGAACAGACCCTTCCTCTACAGGCGGGGTCTGTTCTCTCGTTCAGCCGGAGTTCAATCTCCTGCTGAACGAAAACAAAAAAAGCACTTCATTTCTGAAGTGCTTTCTGGTGCGCCTGGAGGGGCTCGAACCCCCGACCTACTGGTTCGTAGCCAGTCACTCTATCCAACTGAGCTACAGACGCATATATTAAGTAATCACGACAACTACATGAGGTATTGGGGATTCGAACCCCAGACCCTTTGATTAAAAGTCAAATGCTCTGCCGACTGAGCTAATACCTCATCGCTGCTTTAGACTTAATTGTCCGTGACAACGATATTTATTATATCACTATTCAGATTGTTTGTCAACACTTTTTCCGAAATTTTTTTTATTAATTTTTTTAACTCAAATTATTAATTATATAAAGTGTTATTTTACGTTTAATATTGAAAAAAAGGCAGTTTTATGTTATAATCATATGGTGATTTTAAAGGACATATGAAGCGTGTCCGGTTACCAGAATAAATTATCGAAAGGTCTGCTTGCAATGAAAAAACCGTTTGTTACAAAAGAAAAGATTGAAGAGATAGTTAAGACAATACCTACTCCTTTTCATATATATGATGAAAAGGGAATCAGAGAAAACGTAAGAAATCTCCTCAGCGCATTTTCATGGAATAAGGGATACAAGGAATATTTTGCAGTAAAGGCAACTCCTAATCCGTTCCTTCTGAAGATTCTTCAGGAAGAGGGCTGCGGCGTTGACTGCTCGTCACTTACAGAGCTTATGATGAGCGATGCCTGTGATTTTTCAGGCTCAGACATTATGTTTTCATCAAACGTAACTCCTGAGGAGGATTTTAAGCTTGCAAAGAAGCTTGGTGCCATTATCAATCTTGATGACTTTACCCATATTGATTTTCTCGAAAGAGTTGCCGGTATTCCTGAAACAATCTGCTGCAGATACAATCCGGGCGGACTTTTTAAGATAGACAATGCAATCATGGACACTCCTGGTGAGGCAAAGTACGGTTTCACAAAGGAACAGCTTATCGAAGGCTACAGAATTCTTAAGGAAAAGGGTGCTAAAAAGTTCGGCCTCCATGCATTCCTTGCAAGCAACACGATAGCCAACGAATACTATCCGGCACTTGCAAGAATTCTTTTTGAGACAGCAGTCGAAGTAAAAGAGAAGACAGGTGTTGAGATAAGCTTTATCAATCTTTCAGGCGGTGTAGGAATTCCATACCTTCCTGACAAGCAGCCTACAGATATTTTCGCTGTCGGCGAGGGCGTAAGAAAGGCATATGAGGAAGTTCTCGTTCCTGCCGGAATGGGTGAAGTAGCAATCTTTACAGAGCTCGGAAGATTTATAATGGGACCTTTCGGTCACCTTATCACAAAGGTAATTCACCAGAAGCACACACACAAGGAATATCTCGGATGCGATGCATGTGCAGCAAACCTCATGAGACCAGCTATGTACGGTGCTTATCACCATATTACAGTTCTCGGTAAGGAAGATGCTCCGTGCGACCACAAGTACGATGTAACAGGCGGCCTCTGCGAAAACAACGACAAGTTTGCAATTGACAGAATGCTTCCTGAAACCGAAACCGGTGATTATATTGCAATTCATGATGCAGGTGCACACGGCTTTGCCATGGGTTACAACTACAACGGAAAGCTCCGTTCAGCTGAGGTTCTTCTTAAGGAGGACGGCAGCTTTGTGAAAATCCGCCGTGCAGAAACACCGGCAGACTACTTTGCAACATTTGACTTTACAGATTTCTTTAAATAATATAGTAAACGCATTTATTTAATGCGTTTACAATAAATGCGTTTATAATAAATGCGTTTACTGTAAAATATTCCGGACAGCCGGAACATCATATTTTACATCAGCCCCTTCATGCTTATCTTGCGTGAAGGGGTTGAAATATCTCCGGCTATAAGGTATAATATTGTTAACGGTATTTTACGGATTAAGCAAAAAATCATTAACAAGGGGTGTATATTATGTCACAGAACAAATTTACAGTAACACTGCAGCAGATTATCGATGAACTCAAGCTTGAAGAACTGTATCTGCCAAAGCCTGCTGAAGAGGTGCTTATTTCAGAAAACGAAGTAAACAGACCGGGCCTTCAGCTCATGAATTTCTATGATTATTTTAATCCTGAACGAATTCAGATTCTCGGTAAAACAGAGTTTGCATATCTTTCGACGATAGGCGAGGAAAAGAGAACAGACATTATTGACAAGCTGTTCCAGACCGGAATTCCTGCGCTTATAATAACACGTGATCTTGAGTGTTTTCCGGAGCTTATTACTCTTGCTGAAAAGAATCAGATTCCGGTTCTCAGATCAAGGGACAGCACATCAAGTTTCGTTGCTGCTCTTATTGCTTTTCTTAATCTTAATCTTGCACCGCGAATTACAAGACACGGAGTTCTTGTCGAGATATACGGCGAAGGTGTTCTTATTCTCGGAGAAAGCGGCGTAGGTAAGAGTGAAACAGCCATTGAGCTTGTCAAGAGAGGACACAGACTTGTAGCTGACGATTCAGTTGAAATCAGAAAAGTTTCAAACATCAGTCTTGTCGGATCATCACCTGACAATATCCGTCACTTCCTTGAGCTTCGCGGTATCGGTATTATTAATGCCAGAAAGCTTTTCGGTGTCGGTGCAGTCAAGGTTACAGAGAAAATTGACCTTGTTGTTGAACTCGAAATCTGGAACCCTGAGAAGCTTTATGACCGTATGGGTATAGACAACGAGTATATATCAATTCTCGGTGTTAATGTTCCTGCGGCAACTATTCCGGTAAAGCCGGGACGTAACCTTGCTGTTATTCTTGAAGTAGCAGCCATGAACAACAGACAGAAGAAGATGGGATACAATGCTGCCCATGAGCTTCTTGAAAGACTGGGAATGGAACAGTCCGGAACTGACAGAGTCAGGGATTTAGATTAGTCATCATTGGAGTGAATATATAAATGTCATATACAAACGAACTGATTTCTTTATGTAACAGTTTCGGTTGCAGATATAAAACTGATGAGCCTCTTAAGGAACACACTACGTTCCGTATAGGCGGCAGGTGCAGAATTGCCGTTTTTGCAAACGGCGACAGCTCTCTTGCAGGAATTCTGGAATTCTGCAGGGAGAGAAACATCAGATATGCAGTTCTCGGCAACGGAAGCAATATTATTGCTGAGGACAAATACTATGACGGTGTAGTTATTATAATCGGAAATGATTTTTCCGGTATTAATTATATCAGGGACGGAGTGATTGAGTGCGAAGCGGGTCTTATGCTGAGCAGACTCTGCGTGGCTGCAAAAAACGAAGGATACACCGGACTTGAATTCGCATACGGAATTCCGGGAACTGTAGGCGGGGCACTCTATATGAACGCCGGCGCATATGGCGGCGAGATGAAAGATGTTGTGATTTCCGCTGATTATCTTGATACGGACGGAAAGGTTAAGACTATTCCGGCCGGCAGTATGGACCTTTCATACAGGCACAGTGCCTTTATGAATTCAGGAAGAATTATTCTGAGGGTTCGCTTCAGACTTCAGAAGGGAAATATATCCGAAATTGAACAGAAGATGGAGGAACTTATTTCCAGACGAAAGGAGAAGCAGCCGCTTAATTATCCGAGTGCCGGAAGTACCTTCAAGAGACCTGAGGGTGCATTTGCGGCAGCACTTATTGAACAGTGCGGTCTTAAGGGATTTTCAGTCGGAGATGCCCAGGTAAGCGAAAAGCACAGTGGTTTTGTTATCAACAGAGGAAATGCATCCTTTGAGGATATTATGAGCCTTGTGGAAAAGGTACGGGAAAAGGTTAAAAGGGATACCGGCTATGAACTTGAGCTTGAACCGGAAATACTGAAGTAAGGGAGTACAGAATAATGCAGTTTGTTATAGTCACAGGACTTTCAGGTTCGGGTAAGTCAAGCGCTATGAATACGCTTGAGGATATAGGTTTCTACTGTATAGACAATCTTCCTCCGCAGCTTATACTTAAGTTTGCCGAGGTGTGCCGTGACGGCAACAGAAACAAGGTTGCACTTGCTGTGGATATCCGTTCCGGCGAGATGTTCTCAGAGGAGATATTAAGTTCCATCGAAAAAATGAAGAGTGACGGCGTTGAAGTCAGGATTCTTTACCTTGAATCAAGTGATGACGTAATTATCAAGAGATACAAGGAAACAAGAAGAAAGCACCCGCTTGATGCTGAGTTTGACGGATGTCTTGCAAAGGCGGTTGCTTACGAAAGAAACAAGCTTAACAGCCTTCGTGAGGCTGCTGACTACTATATCGACACAACGGAGCTGAAAAATGCACAGCTCAGGGAATCACTTGTTAACCTGTTCCTTTCCAATTCCAGTGATTCGATTTTTATAAAGATAATGTCATTCGGATTCAAGTACGGTGCGTCTGCTGAAACAGATCTTGTTTTTGACGTAAGATGCCTTCCGAATCCGTATTATATTCCTGATCTTAAGTACCTTACAGGCAAGGACCAGCAGGTAAGGGACTACGTAATGGGATTTGAGCAGTCAGGCCAGCTTTTTGAAAAGCTTAAGGACCTTATCGATTTCCTTATTCCTATGTACATCAGGGAAGGAAAAAGCCAGCTCGTAATCGGGTTCGGATGCACAGGCGGAAAACACCGTTCTGTAACGTTTACCGAACTCATGTCGAAGTATCTTGAAGACTCAGGATATTCCGTACACAAAACACACAGAGACATACTTAAGGGATAAGGAGTACAGACTTGTCATTTTCAAATGAAGTAAAAGCAGAGCTTATTTCTGCTGTTACAGACAAAGATAAAAAATTCGCCTGTCTCTACGGTCTGATACTTTTCTGCAACAGAATTACATCCGATGAGATATGCTTTCAGTCGGAAAGTATTGAAGTTGCGGAGATGTTCAGAGCACTTGTATCAGAGCTTTTTAAAAATTCAGTGGATATTCACGAGGATGTTGCCGTACGCAGAAACGGCACATCCTTGTATTCATTTACTCTGTCAGGCGAAAAATCAGTTAAGGCAGTAACGGATCTTTTCAGAATCATCCCGTCGGAGCGTTCGATAGATCTGGAGAATATTGCGAACAATTCCGTATCAAATTTTATAGCAGGTGCATTTCTCAGCTGCGGAAGTGTGAATAATCCGGAAAACGGATATCATCTTGAATTTTCAGTGAATACTCCGAAGCTCAGTGATGACCTCAGCAGGCTGCTTGTTTCGTATGGATTTAATGTAAAAAGCGTAATCAGGAAGAACAACAGTATTCTCTATATTAAGGAAAGTGAAAACATAGAGGAGATACTTACCTTCATGGGAGCGCAGAACTCTACACTTGAGATAATGAACATCAAGATTTTCAAGGATATGAGGAACAGGGTAAACCGCGTCCGTAACTGCGATATGGCCAATCTGAACAAGACAAGTGCTGCTTCTGTCAGTCAGACACAGGATATCAGACTTATAGAGACTACAGTCGGACTTGACAGTCTTCCGGATACGTTAAGGGAAATTGCGGAAGCAAGACTCGACAATCCGGAGTTCAGTCTTACAGACCTCGGGGAAATACTTGATCCGCCTATCGGACGTTCAGGTGTAAATCACAGGCTTAAGCGTCTGAAACAGATAGCAGACCAGATAAGGGAAAAGGCAGAACGCAATGAGTAATTTTGTTCATCTTCATCTTCACAGCGAATACAGCCTTCTTGACGGCGCATGCCGTATATCAGATATAGTAAGAAAAGCATCTGAGCTCGGACAGAAAGCAGTTGCCGTAACTGACCATGGCGTAATGTACGGCGCAGTTGATTTTTATACTGAAGCAGTAAAGGCCGGAATCAGACCGGTTATCGGATGTGAGGTGTATGTGGCACGGAGAACGAGAAATGACAGGGTTCATAACCTCGACTCATCCCCGTACCATCTTGTACTTCTCTGTGAGAACAACACAGGATATCATAACCTGATGAAGCTTGTTTCCGAAGGCTTCATCAGCGGATTTTACAATAAGCCGAGAGTTGACCGGGACCTTCTTGAAAAATATCATGAAGGTCTTATTTGTCTGTCCGCATGCCTTGCGGGAGAGATTGCACAGAATCTTTCGGACGGCAGCTATGAATCAGCCAGAAATACTGCTCTCTGGTACAGGAGTGTATTCGGAGAGAACAATTATTTTCTTGAGATACAGGACCATGGCATTCCGGAACAGAAAAAGATAATTCCGCAGCTTATAAAGCTTTCACGTGAAACCGGAATACCTCTTGCGGCAACCAATGATGCGCACTATATTTCAAAAGATGATGCAGAGGTTCAGAAAGTTCTTATGTGTATACAGACGGGAAGTACTGTTGATGAACCGTCAATGGAGTTTCCGTCTGATGAATTCTATATGAAGAGCGGTGAGGAGATGCAGAGTCTCTTCAGCTATATTCCGGAAGCAGTTGATATAACCGGTGAGATAGCTGAGCGCTGTAACGTGGAAATAAAATTCGGTTCAGCAGGACTTCCCGGGTATCCTCTGGAGGAGGGAAAGGACAGGCTCGAATTTTTCAGGGATATCTGTACCAGAGGACTTCGTGAAAGATACGGCCCGGAACCGCCGGCCGGACTTACTGAGAGAATGAATTATGAAATCAGCGTTATTTCAAAGATGGGGTACGTTGACTATTATCTTATAGTCTGGGACTTTATCCGTTATGCAAGAAGCCGGGGAATACCTGTAGGACCGGGACGTGGCTCAGGTGCCGGAAGCCTTTGTGCCTACTGTATCGGAATAACGTCAGTTGATCCAGTGAAGTACAGTCTCATTTTTGAGCGCTTTCTCAATCCGGAGCGAATAAGCATGCCGGACTTTGACGTGGACTTCTGTGTTGACAGACGACAGGAGGTAATTGACTATGTCGCAGAAAAGTACGGAAGGGACAGGGTCGCTCAGATTATTACCTTTGATACGCTTCTTGCCAGAAGCGCTGTAAGAGATGCCGGAAGAGCGATGGGGATTCCTTTTGGTGTATGTGATGCTGCGGCAAAGCTTATTTCTCCGGAGCTTAACATGACTATTGACAAAGCAATGGAAAAAGAGGAGGAGCTCAGAAAGCTTTATGATTCAGACAGCACAGTACACAGACTGATTGACATGGCGAAAAAAATTGAGGGTATGCCGCGAAACACATCAGTTCATGCGGCAGGAGTTGTTCTTGCAGGTGCACCTGTAAGTGACTTTGTACCGCTGAGAGTAAGTCATGACGCAGTTACTACACAGTACCCGATGTCTGTTCTCGAAAGTCTCGGAATCCTCAAGATAGATTTTCTTGCTCTCAGAAACCTTACGGTTATGGATAACTGCGTTAAGAGAATATCCGCGTCCGGAAGAAGCATTGATATAAATTCCGTTCCGACTGACGACGCTGAGGTTTACAGGATGTTTGCTGAAGGAAACACGTCTGGTGTGTTTCAGTTTGAAAGCAGGGGAATGAGATCTCTTGTAATGAAGCTTAAGCCGGAAAGCATAGAAGACCTTACTGCGGCAATTGCTCTTTACAGACCTGGTCCTATGGAGTCAATACCAAAGTATATTCACAATAAAAACAATCCTCAGGATATAGTGTATGACTGTGAGGAACTGAGGAGCATACTCTCTGTAACATACGGCTGCATCGTATATCAGGAGCAGGTTATGGAGATTTTCAGAAAACTTGCCGGCTATTCATACGGCGGAGCGGACAGGGTACGCCGCGCCATGTCAAAGAAAAAGCATGATGTTATGGAAAAGGAGCGAAGGAGATTCATCTACGGAAGCAGCGGAGATGACGGACCGGCATGTACCGGGGCTGTAAACAACGGAATTCCGGAGAAAGTCGCAAATGCAGTTTTTGAGAGAATGTCCGCCTTTGCCTCATATGCCTTCAACAAGTCCCATGCGGCCGCATATGCATATCTTTCCTACCAGACAGCCTATCTGAGATGTCATTTCTTCAGCGAATACATGGCGTCGGTTATGTCGGGAAGTCTGAACGGAAACAACGGAAAGTTTATGGAGTACATGAACGAATGCCGTGCTGCAGGTGTGAATATAATAAGACCGTCTGTAAATGAGAGCAGTGTGGACTTTACCGCTGAGCCCGGCGGAATCAGATATGGTCTGTCAGCAGTTAAAAATATCGGACGGACTGCCGTGGATGAAATAATAGCTGAGAGAAAAGCAGGCGGTCCGTACACATCTCTCAGGGATTTTGCTGTAAGAACGCGAAAATTCGGAATCAGCAGAAGGATGACGGAAAGCCTTGTTCTGGCAGGTGCATTTGACGGGCTTGGTCTTAACAGACGGCAGATGACTGAAAACATGGACAGACTTCTGTCTGTAAACAGCAATATAATAGAGGGTCAGCTTGATCTCTTCGGCGAAAGCAGCGGTGAAACTGACGTATATATTCCTGATGCGCCGGAGTTTACCTTCGAACAGCTGATTTCAATGGAGAAGGAGGTAACCGGTGTATATATTTCCGGAAATCCGCTGACTCCGTATGAGCTTTTCAGGAAACTGATGAGGATGCCGGATGCTTTGCAGATAAATGACAAAACAACAGGAAAATTCGCTGAGAACAGTGAGATATCATTTATAGGAACAGTGACTGAGGAAAAGAGCCACGTGACTAAAAAGGGAGACAGGATGTCATTTGTTACAATGGAGGACATGACCGGGACACTTGAGTGCATTGTGTTTCCTGAAACCTGGAAAAACTTCGGGAAGAAGATACATAAGGACAGTGTTCTGTATGTCAGAGGAAGAATCTCGGAAAAGGACAGCGGAAGGAACATTATTGCTGAAGCTCTCTTTACAGCGGAGGAGTTTATGGGGACAGTATACAGAAAGAAGCTCTGCGTAAATACAGTATCTGCTGAGCTTAACAGATGTATGGAGATTCTCTCACCGTCAGAAAAAGGAAACATGCAGCTCTGTTTTCATATTTCGGATGCCGGAAAAATTATTTCACCTAAGGGAAAGAACAGGATTGACTTTGACGCTGAATATTTCAAAAAAGTTAGTAAATTAATTTTTGAGGATAATATTGCTTTGATTTAAATGTTTTTCGTTTAGGGGTTGACAAACTCCGTAAATGTAGTAAAATATATAGTAGCGGATTTTTTTAAATCACTGAATATCCGCGTATAATTTTTAAACATATATGGTTTTTATTTACCGTTTTGATACAATGTATTTAAAAACTATAATTTAAGACCATATTACATAACAAGCCTTAGGGCAGAATGGAGTATTAGAATATGATCAAAACTATTGGTGTTTTAACAAGCGGCGGAGACGCACCTGGAATGAACGCTGCAGTTCGTGCAGTAACAAGAACTGCTATCAGCAGAGGTATTAAGGTTTACGGAATCAGAAGAGGTTACAACGGCCTTATCAATGGTGACATCGTAGAAATGAATGAACGTTCAGTTTCAGATATACTTCAGAAGGGCGGTACATGCCTCTATACAGCAAGATGCCCTGAGTTCAGAACATCAGAAGGTGTTGACAAGGCAGTTGCCAAGTGTAAGGAAATTGGTCTTGAAGGTATAGTTGTTATCGGCGGTGACGGTTCATTCAGAGGCGCTGCTGATCTTTCAGCAAAGGGTATTCTCTGTATCGGTCTCCCTGGTACAATCGATAACGATATTGCCTGCACAGAATATACAATCGGCTACGACACAGCAATGAACACAGTTCTCGACATGGTTGACAAGCTCAGAGATACAGCACAGTCACATGACCGCTGCAGCGTTGTTGAAGTAATGGGAAGAAACGCAGGCTACATTGCAGTTAACACAGGCGTTGCTGTTGGTGCTACAGAAATCATCACACAGGAAATGCCTTACAACCTTGATGATATAGCTAAGAAGATGCTCGAAACAAGAAAGACAGGCAAGCAGCACTTCATTATCGTTGTTGCAGAAGGCGTAGGACACGCTCAGGAAATTGCTACAACACTTCAGGAAAAGACAGGCATCGAAGCAAGAGCTACTATCCTCGGACACGTACAGCGCGGTGGTACACCAACATTAAGAGACAGAGTTGTAGCAAGCCAGATGGGCAGCTATGCAGTTGATCTCCTCGTTCAGGGTATCGGCAACAGAGTTGTAGGTATGAAGGATAACAAGATTGTTGACTTTGACATTCAGGAAGCACTTTCAATGACAAAGCCATACGAAACACATCTCCACGAAATCGCAAGAGAGATTGCAATCTGATAAGTTTACTGAAAGTATATCCGAAACCGTCGGCAGGTCCCGGCGGTTTCTTTTTTGTACTTGACATATATACTGAAAAAGTGGTAAAATTAATGGGAACGTCAATAGCGGTAAACTAAATAAATTCTGAGGTGAAATAAAATGAGCGAAAATAACGAAAAGAAAACAATGGCGATCAAAGACATTGAAAATCCGGCACTTGTTTATGCAATGTACGAGATGAAGGAAAAGAAAACTAAGGAAGCTGAAGCCAAGTTTATAAGCGAACTTAGAAAAGCAATATTCATAAGCCCTGCTATAGTGGAAGTCAAAGGTGAAGACGGCGAGTTCAGAGTAGCAAAGGATTCATCTGAAAAGGGAGATACACGTATCCAGTTTATGATGCTTACAAGTGACAAGAAGGAAATCTTCCTTCCTGCATTTACAAGCCTTGATGAACTTAACAAATGGAAGAAGGAACAGATGCAGACTGTAGTGTGCAGATTTGACAACTATATCAACATCATCTGCTCAGACCCTAACGGTCCTAAGGGTATTGCAATTGATCCGTTCGGTTCAAACATCCTGCTTTCACGTGAGCTTCTTGAAGGTCTTAAGGCTGCAGTTGATGCTCAGAAAAACAGTCAGGTGTATATTGCTGATCTTAAGGAACGTCCTGAAGAGCTTGAAAATACACTTACAGATTTCTTCAATGAAGACGGGTCAGTAAAGGCTGCTTATCTCCAGCTTATGAGACGCGGCGAGAACAATGTAAGTCTTCTTCTCATAGTTGATCACGATATTCCGGAGGGTGCTTCCGAAGATGAAGTAAAGGCACTCAGAAAGGAACTCTTTGACAGAATCGCTGCTGTAAGCAAGCCGGCTCTCAAGGGTATGGCATTCTCTATTGCTGGTTTCACAGATGATTTTGGCAAGAAGGCGGTAGACAACAAATCACCATTCTACACAAGATGATTACCTTTACGGTAAAATAGCAGATGAAAAAAACACACTTTTGTACAGTTCGTGGTTATAGTACATCATCATACTATTAGTTTTTTGTGCATTTCTACATATTTGAATTATTTTAAATGATATATAATAAACTATATTGACAAAGCTATTATTCCGTGCTATAATATAACCATAGTAAGGAACACGAGTTCCTTCATTAATAATTTTCGAAATTTTCTTATAAATAGTGTTTTTCTCATATCTCCTTTAGGGCGCCCTGTTCATCCGGACAGGGCGTTCTCCCTTTTTACGGGAACCATAGTCTGAAAAAAGACGATGGTTCCCGTTTTTTTCAGTTTACAGAGGCTGATTATGTTCTGTAACAAAAAAATAATTATTTTTTTGTTGACCTTGCAGTGAAAATAAGGTATTATATATATGTATGCTTTTAAGCGAACACATAAATGCATTTGCTTTATAATATTTCTGGAGGTTGACTTTTTTTGAAAACATATATTTCCGCTTCTATACTTGGTGCTGATTTGCTTCACCTTGCTGATGAATGTGACAGACTTAAGGCTAACGGTGTGGACTGGCTTCACTTTGACGTAATGGACGGACAGTTCGTTGACAACATTTCATTCGGACTTCCTGTTCTCGAAAAGCTGAATAAGTACACTGATATCTTTAAGGACGTTCACCTTATGATAAGCGATCCCCTTAAGTACATCGGTGCTTTTGTAAAAGCCGGAAGTGATATGATTACATTTCATATCGAAAGCAGTTCAGACCCGGATGCGACTGTAAAGGCAGTAAAGGACGCCGGAGTAAAGTGCGGAATTTCCGTAAAGCCGGGAACTCCTGTTGAGGAAATATACAGATTTCTGGACAGGGTTGATATGGTGCTTGTCATGACAGTTGAACCCGGATTCGGAGGTCAGGGCTTTATTCCTGAAACAGCTGAAAAAATAAGAACTCTCAGAAAATACATAACTGATAACGGTCTTGATGTTCATATTCAGGTGGACGGCGGAATAAACAGCAGCACAGTATCTGTAGTTAAGGAAGCCGGAGCCGATGTAATTGTATCAGGAAGCTATCTCTTTAATGCGGAATCAATGGCGGATGCTGTAAATTCGCTCAGATAACTATAAGTGGCAAAAGGAGAACAGAGTATGAAAAAAAATAAAGGTATGAAGATATACAAACAGAGAAAGAGAAAAAGAGGAAGCGACAGTCAGATTCTTCAGATTCTCGGTACATGCGCAGTTGTTTTCGGTGTAGGTATATTTGGTTACTACGTAGTAGCTGTTCCTGTATATCAGCTTGTAAAGACTATGGGTGATAATCCTGAAACTGTTATTTCTGACCCGGCAGTGATTTCTGATAATGAAATAACTGAGCCGGCTGAAACAAAGCATCAGCTTTTTGACGATATTGATATTGATATAAAAACAGAACAGGTACCTGAAACACTGCCGGCTGTAACTGCAGTGTCAGTAACACCTGTTACTGAACCGGCACCTGCTGTATCGTCGGTTACTGTACCGGTTACCGCTTCTGTGACAGAAGCCGTTACTTCACCGGCTCCTGTACAGACACAGACTGTAGTAAAGGGCGGATGCTGCTGGCTCTCAGCTTCAGATATTTCAAGCCTTTCAGCTCTCGTGGACAGACTTAATTCCGTTTCAGGCTGCACATCAGTTGCTGTACCTCTCAAGACAACAGGCGGACACGTAAACTACGCTTCAAAGGTAAGTACTGCATCAGCCTCAGGCGCAGTTTCATCTGACCTTTCACTTTATGACATTGTTAAGGCTGTAACAGAAAAGGGAATGACACCGGTGGCTGAGCTCAGTACAGTTGCAGATAATATTTACCCTCGTACATATAAAAAATCAGCATATCAGTTTGATGACGGATATACTGGTGAATGGCTTGACAACAAGCCGGAAAACGGCGGTAAGCCATGGCTTTCACCGTTTTCATCAGAAGCACAGGATTACCTCTGCTCACTCGTTGACGAAATTACAGCAGCAGGAATCAAGAGCGTTATCTGTACTGATACATATTTCCCTCCTTTCCGTGAAAAGGACCTTGGCTATATCGGTGAAATCGTTAAATCAGAAAACCGTTACAAGGGCCTTACAGATCTGGTAAACAGACTTAATACAGCTGCTGCAGCAAACGGAGGCAAAGTAATGCTTTCAGTTTCAGCAACTGATATCTTCAGTTCTTCTTCAGAAGTATTCAGACCTGAGGAATTCGGCTCGATGTCTGTTGCAGTAACAATCAGACTCAGCGATTTTCCTGATGAAAACCTCCATTCTGTTCTTAACAGACTTGAGGAGAAAAAAGGCGGCATGAAGCTTGTTCCTTGTCTTGTTACAGAAGGAATGAATCAGAACGCAGTGGATTCTTCAGTAAACACATTCAAGTCAATGGGCTATGATCTTTATATGATTAAATAATCAGGATGGTAAATATGGAAACAGTTTCTGAGTTAATCAGCGGACTTGCTGAGCAGATAGCTACGTTCAGGGGATTTGCCAGTGTTTTTGTGATGCTGTTTATTGACCTCTGCGCACTCGTCATTCTTCTGAAGTGCGGCGCAGAAAAAAAGTTTACTCATAAAAAATGGCGCAGGGAGTTTAACTATATTGCAGTTGTTGAAGGACACAGAGTAATACCTGTTGAAAATTCTGAGATTCTGCTGGGCAGACACCGCTCGGCAGATATCCAGTTTCCTGATCTGTCTGTATCAAGATATCACGCTGTTCTTACATATTCGGACGGTGTGTTCCTTCTTGAAGACCTTAACTCAAAGTCAGGCACATATCTTAACGGCAAAAAAATTAAATCAGCCGTTATCAATATAAATGATGAGATCAGACTGGGAGCTGTTGTTTTTCATATAAAGAAAATAAAGGAGACAAACAATGAGCGTGGAAGGGAAAAAAGAAAAAACCAGGCTTAGCTATTTTTTTATCAGATTGTTCGTGGTACTTACCCACATTATTCTTCTGTCCAATGTATTCCTTAACGGAACATATGAAAATGTAAGCGGTGTTATTGTACTGTCAGCAGTTGTACTTGCTACAGACATAATATACTTTTCGGTACTCAGCACATTCAGACAGGATACATACACTGTTGACTATCTTCTTGTGCTGATAGCAAATATCAGTCTTATATTTCAGTCATGCTTTGGCGGTGTGAATTTTAATCTCAAACATTTTATTACATTAACTGCCGGGATGATTGCGTATCATGCCGGTTATTTATTTACAAGAAACAGCTTTAAGGCGGAAAAACTCAGACCGTACTGCTATGCCGGAATAGCAGTCGTAATGGCTGTTATACTTCTTTTTACCGGGTCAAGAAGCATGTGGATTGATTTCGGCGGATTTTCAGTGCAGCCGTCAGAGTTTCTGAAGCCTCTGCTTGTACTTGTATGTGCTTCATCACTTGCAAGTCAGCAGACAAAGAAAAAAGCAGGCATATTTTACATTGCTCCCAACAATATAGCCATGGTGCTTGTTTCGGTTGTAATTCTCGGACTGCAGTGGTGGTGCCGCGATCTCGGAAGCATTCCTATTTTTGCAGCAGTAACAGGATGTGCGGTTATAAACAGAATGTGCTATCCAAAGGCTGCTTTTTCAAAGACAAAAACCGGAATCCTTGCAGGTACATTTCTTACAGCATGCATATGTGCGGTAAAGTTTGCCCCGTCATACGTAAAGGACCGTCTTTATGTAAATATATGGGCAGACAAATACGGCGACGGATATCAGCAGTGCCGTGCTCTCATTGCAATGGCAGAGGGCGGATGGCTCGGCAAGGGTCCGGGAGCAGGCAGGCTGTGCAATGTTGCTGCCTACGACACAGATATAGTTTTCTCATCAGTAGCAGAAGAATGGGGTCTTCTTGCAGCAGTTCTGTTTGTAATTCTCATTCTCCTTCTGCTGGCAACTACACTTGTAAATACACCGAAATGCTATTATCACGGAACTGTAGCAGTCGGAGTTACAGCTGTATTTGTAGCACAGATGTCTCTCAACATATTCGGCTCATGCAACATGATTCCGTTTACAGGAGTAACACTTCCGTTCCTTTCCAACGGTGGTTCGTCAATGGTTACAAGCGGTTTCCTTATAGGCATGCTCAAGGCTGCACAGAATCCTGTATTTGTCAGAAATATCGTTGAGATAACGCCTTCGGTTCAGGAAACGGAAAGGAGCGGTGAATAATGAGAAGTATAAGAAGAAACATGAGACTTATCACACTCATGCTGACTCTCTTTATGGCCGGAATTGCACTGCTTACACTTAAGATTTATTCTGAGTCAATGTTCTATATAAGCAACTCTGACAACGCGGCTCTCGGAAAGGTATTTGACAGAAACGGTGATGTTCTATTTGATCAGAGTGCAGAGCCTGAGACCTACGGTTATGACCATTTTACTGATGTTGCGAACTTTATCGGAAATGATGACGGTCAGATGACCAATACACTTGTTTCTGAAAATATGAAATATCTCAGCAACTATTCATTTTCATCAGGCCTCAGAAATGAAGACGGAAAGAGTGCTGTTGTCACTACTCTTGACCACCGCGCCAACCAGAGCGTGTACAGTGCCTTCGGAGACAAAAAAGGCTCCGCTGTTGCGTATAACTATATAACAGGTGAGCTCCTTGTATGTGTGAGCAGGCCGGGACTCAATCCTTTCGGCGGATACAGTGACCTTGAGGACGGCAGTCTTCTCTGCAAGGCTTTCTACAAGCATATACCTGGTTCCACACAGAAAATTCTCACAACTGCTGCGGCACGTGAAACAATGGGTGAATCACTTCTTTCTTCCAAAAAGTATAACTGCGAAGGTGTGTATATGAACAGGGATGAAAAGGAGATTATATGTCATCAGTCATACGGGCACGGTGAGCAGGATATTACATCGGCATTTGCAAACAGCTGTAACCCTTTTTTTGCACAGCTTGTTGAAGACAGTGATTTTGTGCTGAATAATGTTATTAAGTCACTGAAAAATATGGGCTATTCCGTGAACGGTTCTTCAGCGTATTCATTTGAGATAAATAACATAAGTGTTGAAACTGCATCAACTGAGCTTGAAAACAAAAATGATTTTACCACTCAGTGGGGATTTATCGGGCAGGGCGAGACTATGATAAGTCCGTGTATGCTTATGCTCTGGCAGGGTGCAATCGCCACAGGTGCGGGAAAGTCAGTAATGCCGTATATAATCAGCAGCGTTACAGACGTTGACGGAAAAGAGAGCAGTATGGCTGAATTAAAATACAGCCCGCAGTTTTTTACTCCTGATACAGCAAAGTACGTCAGGGATATTATGATAAAAAACGGACAGAGATATCAGGACAGTATCTGGGGCTATGAACTGGGACTTAAAAGCGGAACTGCCCAGGTAAAAAACGGAGAAGAGGAAAATTCATTTCTTGTCGGTTTTGATACAAATCCGGAGCATCCGGTTGCTTTCTGTGTTGTGATAGAGGACAGGGAGCAGTGGGGACTTTCGACAGACTATATCGTAGGCGTTCTTCTTAATTCGCTGTGAGAATAATACTGTAAAAAAATATTGACTATTTTACCGCGTTTTTGTATAATAATAGTTAACGCATAAAGAAACCCGGCAGATATTAATGAGGTGAATTAATGGAAGAACTGGATTTTATCCGCAACAGTTTTAATTCATATGATGATACATTCACATGGTATATACCTGACGAATCTGAAAAAGCAGAAATTATGGAGGAGCTCGCCAGGGAAACCTATGACAATCCGCATCTGCATATAAACAAGTATGAAATGAAGGATATTATTCCTGCGGCCAGACACCGGGAGAGAGATGACATTCTCTTTCTGATGCCCGGCGGAGAGTGTGCCATTGCACATCTTCTCTATGGCAGGAAGGCAGATGAGAACGAAGATCTTCATTTTGTATTTTTCAGCAGCAGCAGTTCAGCTATGAAGTATATTATGAAGCAGTACAGAACTGAGTATTTCGGCGAAAAGGAATTTATACTCTCAGCTAAGGATAAAGTGGAAATAGTTCTGTTTGCACTGCAGTTTATTCTGTTTCTGGTTCTTCCGGGCAGCATTCGCGGAACTGCTGCCGTAGTGTTCGGAATTATTCTCTACGCAATGATTCTTCTTGACTGGAAGGACAGCGGATTTAACCTGATTCGTGACAGAAAGCTTGATCATGTAAAGGTAATTCCGCTTCTCAGATATCAGATAGCTTATATTCTGTCCATAAGTGTAATGATTGTAATCGGACTTATACTTGCAGTCATGACAGGGCTATTGTAACCGCATTGAATAAATGCGGTTACAATTAGCTGATATGAAAATCCGATGTCGTAGTCATCGGATGTGCAAGGCAATAAAAATATATTTATTTACAGTGAATGTAAAAATCTTTTTTGCGTTCACTGTAAATAACGATCGGAGATAGACAGTTGGCAGTCACAGATATTCAGCAGATAATAGATAACGGTACGGGAGTGACAGTACTTCCTCCCGGAGAATACAAGGGAACTTTTTTTGTAACTCATCCGTGTGTGATTGAAGGAAACGGGACCACGCTCTGGAACAGCGGAGAAAGTGTAATCGTTGTTCAGTCTCCGGGGGTTACACTAAAGAACCTGAGGGTTGAACTTATTGAATCAAATGAAAATTCATTCTCAGTATGCACGACAGAAAGCGTCATTACTGAGGACGTTGAGATAATCGGCCCGGTTGCAGGATTTGACAGTGAAGACAATGTGCCGGATATGACACGGCAGATTAAACTCGGAAAATTCAGATCAGGCGAAAAAAATACATTTATTTTTGAACTGTTTTCTCCGTCTGAGGCATCACTTAATACAGACGTACAGGATTTAAAGGTCGAGCCGAAGATTCTTTCACCGGGAATTAACCGTATTAAAATAACTGCTTCCGGAATACCTTCAGGAACATTCCTTTACGGTGACCTTCTTATGAAGTCAGCGTTTACAAGGAGATTCTATATACAGGGAAGCACTGATGACGAGGCAGAAAAAATCACTGACAGACTGATGTTCAGTGTAAGTCTGAGGGAAATTGAGAGACTTGAGTCAGAAAAGGAAAAGCGGCTTCATTATACAGAGTCACTGAAAAGAGAACAGCAAGTCAGGAATCAGGCGGTTCCGGCAGAGCCTCCTCAGGAAAGAAATCGCCCGCAGGAGAGAAGCACTGACAGAACTAATCATCCTCAGAAAATTAATACAGCTTCATCACAGAACGGAAACACGGTTCACGTTCTGAAGCGCGGCGAACGTATAAATATAGAGGAGTACAAAAACACTCCGCTGAGAATATACATGAGCTACAGAGCACTTTTCAAGGAGCTTGACATTGACCTGTATGCATTTATGCTTGACAGAACCGGTAAGACAAGCTGTGATGATGATTTTGTATTTTTCGGAAATACGGAAACAGAGAGCGGCGCACTTAAGTTTATGGATGACAAGTCTGTTCAGGTTGATCTCAGAAAGGTTCCGCCGCATATAATGAAGATTTCATTTGTATATTCCATATATATGCCGGGAGCAAATGATAATTTTTCCAGGGTAATGGATCCGTTTGTTTCTGTAATGCAGAACAACCGGGAGATTGTAAGATATACTGCATCAGAGCTCTTTGCTGAAACAACAATTATATTTATGGAAATCTACAGACACTCAACTGGATGGAAGCTTAATACTATAGGGCAGGGGTACAGAGAAGGACTTAAAAGACTGTGTGCGGGTTACGGACTGATAGTTTCGTAACAGCATCCGGGAGAACAGAAGGAAAAGAAAATGAATACTTTCAAACACAAAATGCTCAAGCCTCTGCTGCTTGCACTGTCAGTACTTGTATTTGCAGTGGTAAAATTTAATAAAAATAAAAAACCAAAAATATCTCAAAAAAATTTTAAAAAAAGTGTTGACAAACCAAAATCATTATGATATAATTATAAAGCTGTCGGACGAGAGAACAACACGAACGACAGAAAACAGTATCCTGAAAATTGAACAATGCACTATATAAACCCTTGAAGATTCTGAGAGTAATTTCAGAGTTATTTAAGAAGTCAAGCAGAAGACAAAAAATCTGCAAAAGCTAAGTATTCTATTTTAGAGTACAGGATGGTAATAAGCCGAAAGGCTTTTTATAGAACTTTATAAAGAGTTTGATCCTGGCTCAGGATGAACGCTGGCGGCACGCCTAACACATGCAAGTCGAAC
>JAZUIH010000019.1:0-4375 GCA_045642145.1 Oscillospiraceae bacterium
CACAGCTGCTGAAGCTGCAAAGCAGGCTGACATCATCATGATCCTCATCAACGATGAAAAGCAGGCTCAGATGTACAAGCAGGATATCGAACCAAACCTCAAGGCTGGCGATATGCTCATGTTCGCTCACGGTTTTGCTATCCACTTCGGTCAGATCGTTCCTCCTGCAGACGTTGACGTTACAATGATCGCTCCTAAGGGACCTGGACACACAGTAAGATCAGAATACCAGGCTGGCAAGGGTGTTCCTTGTCTCGTAGCTGTTGCTCAGGATGCTACAGGTAAGGCTCAGGATATGGCACTTGCTTACGGTCTCGCAATCGGCGGTGCAAGAGCTGGTATCCTCGAAACAACATTCAGAACAGAAACAGAAACAGACCTCTTCGGTGAACAGGCTGTTCTCTGCGGCGGTGTTTGTGCTCTTATGCAGTGCGGTTTTGAAACACTCGTTGAAGCTGGTTACGACCCAAGAAATGCTTACTTTGAATGTATCCACGAAATGAAGCTCATCGTAGACCTTATCTACCAGAGCGGTTTCGCAGGCATGAGATACTCAATCTCAAACACAGCTGAATACGGTGACTACATCACAGGACCAAAGGTAATCACAGAAGAAACAAAGAAGACAATGAAGCAGATTCTCAAGAACATCCAGGACGGTTCATTTGCAAAGGAATTCCTCCTCGACATGTCACCTGCAGGCGGCCAGGCTCACTTCAGAGCTATGAGAAAGCTTGCTGCTGAACATCCGGCTGAAAAGGTTGGCGAAGAAATCAGAAAGCTCTACAGCTGGAACAACGAAGAAGACAAGTTCATCAACAACTGATTTTTGTCTGACTACTTAATGCCGGGTCATCGGGCTGGCAATTAATTCTTAAACAGATTGCTGCTTCCCGTCTAAGCTTAAAGTTTTGCCGGGAAGCAGTTTTTATTATATTGTGAAAAAGGCGGCGTAAACAATGGAATGTAATGAATGCAGAGAATGCAATGAATGCAAGGGAAACTTTTTCAGTGAAGGTACAGAATGGTCCCCTGCAAGATCACTTTTTAACGCACTCGGAATGACTAAGGAAGAAATGGAAAGACCTCTTGTAGGTATCGTTTCATCATACAATGAGATTGTTCCTGGTCATATGAACATAGACAAGATAGTTGAAGCAGTAAAGACCGGTGTATCAATGGCCGGCGGTACTCCGGTAGTATTCCCTGCCATAGCTGTATGCGACGGTATAGCAATGGGACACAAGGGTATGAAGTACTCTCTCGTAACAAGAGACCTTATTGCTGACTCAACAGAATGTATGGCTCTCGCACATCACTTTGATGCTCTCGTAATGATCCCTAACTGTGACAAGAACGTACCTGGCCTCCTCATGGCAGCTGCCAGAGTAAATGTTCCGACAGTATTTGTAAGCGGCGGTCCTATGCTTGCAGGTCACGTAAAGGGCGAAAAGACTTCCCTCTCAAGCATGTTCGAGGCAGTAGGCGCACATGCTGCAGGAAAGATGACTCTTGAGGAAGTTGAAGAATACGAAAACAAGGCATGTCCTACATGCGGTTCATGCTCAGGTATGTACACAGCAAACTCAATGAACTGTCTTACTGAGGTTCTCGGTATGGGTCTCAGAGGCAACGGCACAATTCCTGCTGTTTACTCAGAGAGAATCAAGCTTGCCAAGCACGCAGGCATGGCTGTAATGGAAATGTACAGAAAGAACATCCGTCCAAGAGACATCATGACAGAGAAGGCATTCCAGAATGCTCTTACTGCTGATATGGCACTCGGATGCTCAACAAACAGCATGCTTCACCTCCCTGCTATCGCTAATGAATGCGGTATCACAATCAACCTCGACATGGCAAACGAAATCAGTGCAAAGACACCTAACCTCTGCCACCTTGCTCCTGCAGGCCACGCATATATGGAAGACCTCAATGAAGCAGGCGGTGTTTATGCTGTTCTTAACGAACTCAGCAAGAAGGGTCTTATCAACACAGACGTTATGACCTGTACAGGTAAAACACTCGGTGAAAACATCGAAGGTGTTACAAACAGAGATACAAACATCATCAGACCTATAGAAAATCCTTATACACAGACAGGCGGTATCGCAGTGCTCCGCGGTAATCTTGCTCCTGACGGATGTGTAGTCAAGAGAAGCGCAGTTGCTCCTGAAATGCTTGTCCACAGCGGACCTGCAAAGGTATACAACTCTGAAGAAGAAGCTATCGCTGCTATCAAGGGCGGTAAAATCGTTGCCGGTGACGTTGTTGTTATCCGTTACGAAGGTCCTGCAGGCGGCCCTGGCATGAGAGAAATGCTCTCACCTACATCTGCAATTGCAGGTATGGGACTTGACAAGGACGTTGCTCTTATCACAGACGGACGTTTCAGCGGTGCTACAAGAGGCGCAGCTATCGGACATGTTTCTCCTGAAGCTGTAAGCGGCGGTAATATCGCATATGTTCACGACGGGGATATTATCTCAATCAATATTCCTGAATACAAAATTTCACTTGAAGTTTCAGATGAAGAACTCGCAAAGAGAAAGGCTGAAACAAAAATCATGGTTAAGGAAGGCATCACTGGCTATGCAAGAAGATATGCTGCTATGGTTTCTTCTGCTGACAAGGGTGCAATCATCAACAAATTCTGATAAGGTATCCGCGGGAGGCGCGTTATAATAAAAAGTTCACTCAGACAGCTTTACTACAAGCTTAATTCTCTTGTTATCTTCAGGGATATTATGAACTGCCGCACTATGCAGAGTCTCTGTGCTCTGCTTAAGTGCGTAAGTACTGAAGGAACCGCAAAAGATGAGACAATACATGCATATGCTGACTTTGTCTCAGACCTTTACCGTCATCATAATGATCTCGGTAAATATATCCTGACTCTTGTTTTCGAGGACGAAAACATCTGCATGACAAAAAAAGCTCAGAATCTTGAACTTGGTGACAAGATGCAGACATGCCTTGAAAATGAGCTCCTTGCGCTGCAGGAGATATCCATGATAAAGTCCGGAGATGTAAAAAAAGCAGTTGACTACGATGGATTTCTCCCTGACTGGGACAATACAGAGTATGACTTTGTCAGCCAGTACAGCACACGAATTGACAATGTTGAAAAGTACGGATACGGCATTTACGCAAAGTACTATATGTTCATCGTTAAGGACAGCGTGGTTATTCCTGTAAAAAATCCTGACGAAATAAAGCTTTCACAGCTTATCGGCTATGAAATACAGCGTAAAATGATTATTGACAATACTCTTGCTCTCCTCAGAGGAAAGCCTGCCTCAAATGTTCTTCTCACAGGAGACGCAGGTACAGGAAAGTCATCATCCGTCAAGGCTATTGCCAACGAATTCAGAAACGAAGGTCTTCGTATAATTGAAATCAGAAAGGACCAGCTTCACGATATACCGGTTATCATAGATAACCTCAGTAAAAATCCGCTGAAGTTCATTCTGTTTATAGATGACCTTTCATTTGAATCAGATGACGATAACTTCGGCGCACTCAAGGCCATTCTTGAAGGCTCTGTATCTGCACGTGCTGCAAATATCGCCATATACGCAACAAGCAACAGGCGTCATCTTGTGAAGGAAAACTTCTCCGACAGAAACGGTGATGACATGCACAGAAACGATACAATGCAGCAGCTCATATCTCTTTCCGAACGTTTCGGCCTGAAAATCTCGTTCTCAAAACCTCTTAAGGATGAATATCTCAGAATCGTGGCAGGTCTTGCAGAACAGAACGGTCTCACTATACCTCAGGAAAAACTCTTTGCCGACGCTGAAAGCTTTGCTGTTGCCAAAAGCGGACGCTCAGCAAGAGCTGCAAAGCAGTTTATCGATAAGATGATTGCTGAAAACACTTAAAATTATTCAAAGCAGGTGAATTCAATGCTTACACTTGACAAAATATATCATGCAAGCTACGTTCTAAAAAACGTAGTAAGAAAAACCGACCTGATACCCGCACCGAAAATTAATCCTGACTGCAGTATCTACCTTAAAACTGAAAATCTTCAGGTTACAGGCTCCTTTAAGGTCAGAGGCGCATACTACAAAATCTCACAGCTTTCCGACGAAGAAAAGGCAAGAGGTGTTATAGCATGCTCAGCCGGAAATCATGCACAGGGTGTTGCTCTTGCGGCAGCTGCAAACGGAATCAGATCACTTATCTGCCTTCCTGACGGCGCACCTATCTCCAAGGTAGAAGCAACAAAAAGCTACGGTGCTGAGGTTTGTCTTGTTGAAGGCGTGTACGACGATGCCTATAACAGGGCGCTGGAACTTAAGGATGAAAAGGGATACACCTTTATACATCCTTTTGATGACGTAAATGTTATTGCCGGACAGGGCAC
>JAZUIH010000020.1:0-18543 GCA_045642145.1 Oscillospiraceae bacterium
CCACAGCTGTCCGGCTGCCCTGAACATCTCACGGAAATTATCCAGAGTCGGGTCCACAGCATAGAGCTTCGGCGGGAAAATGAACCATTCCTGTGGCGGCTTGACTGACATGACAACTGCCAGATAAACCGGAAAAACCATGAACAGTCCGAGCAAAGTAAGGAACAGAAAAATCATAACTGTTCCGGCGTGCTTCCTTCCGGCTCTTCCTGAAGAGGCCTTAAGTTTCTTTTCGTCTGCCATGAACTTAATCCTCCTTAGCCAGAACACGGGTTATAAGCTTGTTTGCGCCGTACATCACGATAAAGAGCACGGTGCAGATGGCTGATGAGTAACCCATCTCATACCTTACCCAGCCGTAGTCATAGGCGTGGGTCATAATTGTGTGCGCCGCATAGTCAGTACTCGGAAATCCCACAAGGTTACGTCCGGCAATATCCGCTGTAAATGCAGCAACTATCTGCATAACTGCTGCAAAGAGCATCTGCGGCTTCATGGCAGGAATCGTTATGTATACGAGCTCCTGCCAGCGGTTTCTGATTCCCTCTATGGCACCGGCCTCATACATGCTCCTGTCTATGTTCTGGAATCCGGCTCTCAGTGCAAGGAAACCCGCCCCGAGACTTATCCAGAGCTGAACTGTTATAACAACAAAAAGAATGTAGTTTGAGTCCGTGAGCCACTGTCTTGCGGAGGTTATTATACCAAGGTCCATAAGGAATGAGTTTGCATATCCGTACTGGTCACCGCTGAATATCAGCTGCCACACCGTGTAGACATTTGCCATGGACGGTATATAGAAAATAAGGGTGAATATAGTTTTAAGGTGCTTCGGAAGTTCATTTATAAGCCATGCAAGCAGAAAACAGAGCACGTAGCTTACAGGACCGGAAAATATGGCAAATATCAGAGTCACCCTTATCGAGTGGATAAATGTCCTGTCCGACAGGAACAGTGTCCTGTAGTTTGAAAGTCCTGTAAACTTCGGTATATTTACCATATCAAAGTCTGTGAATCCGACCGGCACGGAAATAAGTACCGGAATGACCGTAAACAGTACAAAAAACACCAGAAACGGCGTCAGCATAAGCCAGCACTCGGCTGATTCTGTCCTGAGCGGTCTTTTTTTCTTTTTTTCAGGCGCAGCCTTCATCCCTGACGCCTCCTTTTCATTCAAGTCCGAGATTTTCACGTTTTCTTGTTATCTCGGCGTTAATATCCCTGTTGTACCACATTATGGTGTCACGCGGGTTGCGGTGCTGGTTTACGGTTTCACGGAACGCAGTCATTATGTTACGCGTTACTGCATATGAAGCCGGTATAACCGGTATTTCCTTAAGTTCAGACCTCTGTGCCTCAAGCTTCCGGACCTCTGCAGGTGTCCATGAGAGCTGTGACATGGCCTCTGTGTTCGCCGCATCGTACCGTCCCATTGTTCCGAGAAGTCCCTCAACAAGGGTACCGTATGATGCCTGGACATCAGTGGATGAAAACCATCTGATAAACTCCCAGGCAGCATCCTTGTCCTTTGTCTTCGTAAACATTACTGCGCCGCTGCCGCCTGAGTTTGCGGCATGGGAAACGCTGCCGTCCTCAAGACGGGTTCCCGGAACCAGTGTAAAGTCCCAGAGACCGTTTATTTCCGGAGCTGCGGACTTCAGCTGATTGTAAAATGTATAGTTCTGTATAACCACAGGATAAGTGCCGTCCCTGAATCTGCTGAACGGATCATATACCTGTTCAAATCTGTAGTCAGTGTAAAAGTCTGTCCACTTCTCAAAAGCCTGGACTGCAGCCGTACTGTCAAATGAAGTGGCTGTCATCCCTTCGTTGTAATAGTTAAGTCCTTTCTGAAGCATCAGAAGGGCAAACGTGTGTCCCGGTTCTGTCGAAGGGGAAATATTTGCAGGAGGAAGAACAAGTCCTGCCCGGAGATGATTTCTCTGAAGAGCCGGAAGCATATCCGTAAGGTCATCCCAGGTTTCCGGAAGCGTATCCACACCTATCTCGTTAAGAACATCCCTGCGGTAGAACATAACCGGAAAGCTCTGTGAAAGCGGGACCGCATAGATTCCGCCGTCATACGTGTACTGAACCGTTGCTTCAGGATGACATCGTTCTGTAATACTGTCAAAGCCTTCCCTTGTACTGAGGTCCTCAAGAAGACCTCTCGCCGCAAGATTGACAGGATACTCTCCGCCGAGGAAAAGTGCAATATCCGGCCCCTTTCCTGCAAGAGTCGCCTCAGTGACACCACCCTGAACGATGCTGAGATTTACGGGTATTCCGTACTCAGGAGTAAACTCAGACTCCACAAGCTCCTTTACGGCAAGTGCCTGGTCACGTCCAAGGTTTACCCAGACCTTAAGGGCGTCCTCACCTGTGCTGTCAGAAAGCGAGCTGTAGTTTTCAGAGAATGAGGCAAGAAACGCCTTAACTCCGAAGGCCAGCGAGCTGAAGAAGTTCTCCTTAACCGGAGAAAACTCCCTGTCGTATGAGGCAACCTCGATATAGTCAACCTCAAGAGGCTGGTCCCTGTAGTCCCTCATCCATGAGGATATCGCAGCGATGTTGTCCCGAAGCTGGGACAGGTACATCGGTATACGTGCCGGCTTTTCCGTGCATTTGTCAAGAATTACGTACATTCGTTCTATACCGGTGGCCTCTGAGCCGCTGAAACCAGTAAGGGACTCTATATCCTCCTTTATCTTTTTAAGTTCTCCGGATATCCTGGTGAAGTCACCGGTTATCTCCGGAATAACTCTGTCAACATTGTAGTCGGTGTACTTGTCAGGGGAAGGTCCTGTAATCATCAGAATCCTTCTGTAGTACTCATTAAGCTCTGAAACTACCGGGGAAAGCCTTACCAGAGATTCACCGATATCTCCCGGCACTGCTTCAAGGGTTACAGTATGGTTTTCACCGGCTGTGAGATACACGTAGATATCCTCACCGCCGTCAGTGCGGGGAATAACGGTTTCCCAGTCATTGCTGAACATGAAACGGACATTTTCAAATTCCCCGTACGGAACTTCACCGTCTACGTATATCCGTCTTGACGAGTTAAATCCGCGCATATATCTCTGTCTTGACTTGATTCCGAAACGGTACCATCCGTCGGCCGGAATTTCCCCAGAAGGAATTTCCCAGGTGACAGACTGGAACGCCTTGCGCCAGTTACTGTCACCGATGGTGTTGTAGACCATTTTTCCCGGTTTTGAAGGTGATGCAAGATAGCTTGAATTGTCTGATGTAGGATAAAGTGTTGAGTCTGACTTGTAAAGTGCGTCCTCACCCTCGATTCTGAAAAGTACGGACGGCGTGTTTTTTATCTGTGCATCCGAAGGCTTTGAATCCGTATACGGCTGTGCTGTTTTATAGCTGTACAGCCTGAAGCTCTCAAGAGCTATGTACGCCCTTGACGCCTCAAAGGTAAACTCATGCGTTCCCTTCTCAAGCCAGAATACAAGAGGATCATTGTAAAGGCCGTCCGGATCGCTTATATCCGACTCAGACCATATGCTGCTCTGAATCTGCGGAGGACGTATCTGGTTTCCGGCCGCGTTTTCGGTAATATCATGCTCATTTACCCAGACCTTGTTAAGTCTCAGACGTGAAGCTGAATCAAACGGGAGCTCACCGTCAATACTGAGCGACATCTCGACAGTCGTGGCAGAGGATGCAACCGGGCAGTATGAAAATCTCATGCTGTAGACTGCGCTTTCCGGAATCTGAACACGGTAGGTAACCGATCCCTCTGCAGAGTTCCAGAGAAGCACGTCATTTTTTTCATTTCCCGCCTCATCGCGGAAAGGTCCTTCAGAAAAATCTCCCCCTGAGGTTTTTTCATAGTCAGTTCCTCTGACTGTAACCTCAGATGATGCAGCGTTCCGGGTGATACACTCGTTATAATAGTCACTGTACATGCGCTGCTGTCTGTAATCAGAAAGATTTTCCGTATATATGTCTGTATCCGCAGCATATGCAGGCGCCGGTCCTGTATAGGAAAATGCCGCCGCTGCCGCCAGTATACATGAAAGAATCCGTCCTCGTTTCATGCCGGCTGAAATCACTCTTTATCACCCCTGTCTGACCCGGTGTAAGTCAGGAACACACCTGCTGTATCACGCTATGAACCGTCACATTATGTACCGTCACGCATGCTGTTCACCATTGATGCTTCCTTTCGCTTTTTCTGCGTATTTACGCAGTGTCTCATTAAAAATTATATCAAAAACGCCCTATGCTGTCAACTTAAAAAAGGGAAAAAAATACTGCATCCGCAGTTAGCAGATGCAGTATCAGTGTTTCTTCACGGAAGCACTGATTTACTGTAAAATCAGTGCCGGGGTAAAGGGCGAAGCCCCTTTAATCCTCACTTCCGGTAATCCGGCGCAGCCGGATTTCCGGTTTAATCAGTGTTTCCTTTATTCTCCTGTGATACGGAGATTATTTTACCGGTCCGAGACTTGTAATTACCTTTGAAAGGTACTGTCTGATTGTGGCAAGGTCTGTAAGTCCTGCCTGACCGTCAGCGTCAACGTCAGCATTGATTTTCGCCTGGCCTGTAAGTTCCTTCTTGTCAACAAGCCTGATAGAAAGAACTGAGAGGTCAGTAAGATCAACTGTTCCGTCACAGTTTACGTCACCGTATACTGTTTTAGCTGATGGTGTGCCGCCTGTAGGCTTTACAGTCGGATCTGCCGGCTGTGACGGTGACGGAGGTGTTGTGTCACCGTCCACAGGGTTACCGTAAACGAGCTTTCCGTTGTAGTAAAGCGGTATCCTGAGAGTTTCTCCGAAGAAATCGCTCTTCACAAGGCCTTCACGGCTGTAGTCGTTTGTCGGATCCCAGTTGCTCTTGTATTCGCTGTCCTGGGCTGCGATAAGACCGAGCTGAATGTCTCTTGTTCCGAAGAACTTGTAGTCACCCCAGTCCATCTCGATGTAGTATGTACTGTCATCAACCTTGAAAGGTCCTGTAACTGAAGAGCTGTACTCGCCCTTGGTATCGGACTCAATCTGGTCGTAGTATATCTCAACTGACACGTCATCAATTGACTGTCCGTTTTCGAGAAGCTCACTTATATCGAAGTAGTATCTTGCCTTGAAGCCGTTAAGATATGCAGGAGGCTGTGTCTGGGCACTTGTTACTCTTACAGTGAACTGTGTTCTCTCCTTGTTTTCCTGATTGATAAGTCCTTCGATGAAGAAAGACTGCTTAGGTTCTTCCTTAGGAGGGAAGTCTTTGAGAGTATGCATTTCAGGTGTTCCGAAGTAGTTGTAGAGTCCGGCTGCAGCGCCTGTAAAGCCTGCGTTGTAGTCTACTGCAACTTCATTGTATACGAAGTCAGCAGTGATATCCCTGTGCCAGTCGCCGTCATCAGGTCCGCCTACGAGGGCACCCCAGAGTACATGTGTCTGGTCAACAGGGTCATCCATTGCGAGAGTTGTTGAAGCGTGTGATGCTCTGTGATGCGGATGTGAAGCTGAATTGGCAGCGTAACCTACGATATAGCATCTGTTCATCGGGTTTTTGCCCATGATGTATTCCATCTGGCTCTTTGCCCATTCTGAGAACTGTGAGTCCTCTTCACCTCTTGCAGCTGTTTCCTTCTGGTAAACAAGTGCACAGAGCTGAGCTGCTGTGTTGTAACGTGCTGAACCGTAAGGATTAAGTACTGAGAAGCCTGCCGGTGAAGCCGAGAGCTTGTCAGTATCATTGCTTATTTCACCTGTGTACTTATACTCTGTTTCCCAGAGGTGGTCGGCAAGTGCACCCGGCTCTGCATGAGGAAGTCCTGACCAGAACTCAAGATTCCATCTGAAGATATACCAGTCACGTGCTGTGTTTGTAACAGGTGCAAGCTTTGCAAATACGCCGCCCCATACTGTATCCCAGCAGTGCACCCAGATGTTCTGCCAGATGTTGCCTGTGTTTCTTATAATACGCTTCATATATCCTGTGTAGTCATATGAACCGTCCGCGTTAGGTGTGTCTGAAAGACTGATTATTGAATCAATATAGTCATAATCGCCTGTACACTCGTAAAGCCATACAGCTGCCCATGCAAGCTCATCCCATGCGTAGCTTGAATCATAGAAGCTGCTTCCGTATCCGAGACTCTCCTTGTCCCTGAATTCCTCATCAAAGCTGTCAACGTACTTGTGTGTACGTACGGCAAAGTCATAGAGTGCAAGGGCTGTGTCAAGTGATTTTTCCGCATACTCAGGATCAGTGTCCTTAAAGTTCAGGTAATTTACTGCAAGTGAAGCAGCAGCACCTGCTGCACAGTCAGATGCAGGAACATCCTCAGTTGCAAAGTATGCAGGTCTCGCAAAGTCATCAAAGTGATCCATATCCTGAAGCTCAGGAGGATTCCAGTAGTTATGGTCGTTGTCACCCTCGGCAACCTGATAGCAGTAGGCAATTACCTTGCCTGTTTTGTCGCGGAAGGTAGCCTTCATATAAAAGTCATTGAACCAGCGGAGGATGTCCTCAACATGTTCCTGCTCGCCTGCCTTAATATATGCGTCTCTGAACTCATAGTAACCCCAGCCGACTGTTGATGCTGCGTATGAACCAGGCAGTCCGAACTTTACATGGTCTCCGGCATCGTGCATACCGCCGCCAAGGTCAATATATCCGTCACCGTCAGGATCAAGGATATCCCTGTACTCATCGATGAACTCCTGTGTAAGGTCAGTACCGATGTACATATGCTTCTTGTCGTTCACTACCTCAAGCGGCTGAAGAGGAATGTGACAGTCCTCCACATGGCAGTCACCTCTCCACTCGAGATATCCGCCTGTAATTCCCGGTCCGCACTTGTTTGCATCATAGAATGTGAGTGAGTACTGAAGTGCCTTGGCAAAGTCAACCTCCACGTCATCATAGCTGAATGAACCCGGATCAGGAAATTCCATGTTTGTTATCGGCGGCGGGTCTTCACCTGCAGCGGCACCGACGAACTGTACTGTTCCTGCAGTCATGGAAAGACTGAGAAGCACAGCAAGAATACGGTTAAACTTTTTCATTTTTTTATTCCTTTCCCAAAACGAGTTATCCCCATAGTATGAGAATAACCCGTCTGAATTTTATACTGTTTTATTTTTCCGGACCAAGCTTTGTGATTACCTTTGAAAGGTACTGTCTGATTGTAGCAAGGTCTGTAAGGCCTGCCTGACCGTCGGCATCAACGTCAGCGTTGATTTTTGCCTGGCCTGTGATGGCTTTCTTGTCAACAAGCTTGATTGAAAGAACTGAGAGGTCAGTAAGGTCAACTGTTCCGTCACAGTTTACATCACCGTAAAGTGTCTTACCTGTTGATGCAGGTTCTGAAGGCTTTACAGGTGTTTCATCTGCGAAAGGAGGGTTTCCGTAAACGAGCTGGTCACCGAGGTAAAGCGGAATGCAGTCTGTCGGACCGTAGTCATCGCTTATTTCAAGACCCTTTCGGCTGTAGTCGTTTGTAGGATCCCAGTTAGCGTTGTATTCAGCATCCTGGCCTACGATGATACCAAGCTGAATTTCCATTGCTCCTCTGAACGGAATGCCTGCCCAGTCCATCTCAACGTAGTAAACATTGCCTTTGGCCTGTATCGGCTTTGAAACCTTAACCTGCTTTTCCATGTTTGAGTTGGCTGCTACCTTGTCGTAGTAAACCTCAACCTTGATGTCGTCTGTGGACTGGCCGTGCTCAACGAGCTCAGTTATATCAAAGTAGTAGCGTGCCTTGAGTGAATCGATGTATCTTGGCGGCTGTGAAGTATCAGCGTGAATTCGTACTGTGTACTGTGTTCTTTCCTTGTTCTCCTGGTTTACAAGAGCTTCAAGCCAGAACTCCTGTGCCGGTTCCTCCTTAGGAGGGAAGTTTTCCTGAGGCTTCATGTCAGGTGTGCCGTAGTAGTGGTAGAGACCTGCAAGACAGCCTGTTACGGCTGCGTTGTAGTCAACGGCAACTTCGTTGTAAACGTAGTCCTTTGTAATATCTCTGTGCCAGTCAGTAGCATCAGGACCGCCTACGAGAGCGCCCCAGAGTACGTGTGTCTGGTCAACCGGATCGTCCATGCTGAGAGTTGATGAACCGTGAGCTGCACGGTGGTGAGGATGTGATGCTGATGTAGGTGAATAGCCTACGATATAAGGACGGTTCATAGGGTTTTTACCGAGAACGTATTCCATCTGTTCCTCAGCCCAGTCTGCAAATCTTGCGTCCTCTTCGCCTCTTGCAGCTGTTTCCTTTCTGTAAACGGCTGCGCAGAGACCTGCTGCTGTATTGTAACGGCATGAACCGTATTCGTTAAGCATTGAGTAGCCTGCAGGTGTCTTTGCAAGGAATGTTGTATCCTTTTCATCGAGCTGGTCTGTGTATTCGTAAGGAAGGTTCCAGAGATCATCAGCCATTCCGCCCGGATATGTGTGAGGGATACCTGACCAGTATTCGAGGTTCCATCTGAACATGTACCAGTCACGTGCTGTGTTTGTAATAGGTGCAAGCTTTGCAAATACACCGCCCCATACTGTATCCCAGCAGTGTACCCAGATGTTCTGCCATGTGCTGCCTGTTGTCTTGATGATTCTCTTTACGTAGCCTGTGTATGTAACGTGGCCCATATCGTCCTTGATGCTTTCATCAACTGAGATGATATCATCAATGTACTTCTGCTCGCCTGTACACTCGTAAAGCCATACAGCAGCCCATGCAAGCTCGTCGTAGTCATAGCTTGAAGTATAGAAACCGCCGTCGTATCCGAGGCTGAGTACTGACATGCCTTCATCTTCCTTGTGTGTTTCAACGGCAAAGTCATAGAGAGCAATCGCCTTCTTAAGGCTTTCCTCAGCGTACTCAGGTTCTGTATCCTTAAAGTTAAGGTAGTTTACAGCGAGTGATGCTGCAGTTCCTGCACACATATCACTTGCAGGAGTGTCAACTGTTGCAAAGTATGCCGGTCTTGCGAAGTCAAGGAGCATGTCTGAGCTCTGAAGCTCAGGCGGATTCCAGTAGTTGTGGTCGTTGTTTCCCTCGCCTACCTGATAGCAGAAAGCAATTACCTTGCCGTCTTCGTCAAGATATGTGGACTTCATGTAGAAGTCGTTGAACCAGTGGAGGATATCCTCAACGTGTTCCTGCTGGCCTGCTTTCTTGTATGCGTCTCTGAACTCATAGTAGCCCCAGCCTACTGTTGATGCTGCATATGAGCCCGGAAGTCCGAACTTTACATGGTCTCCGGCATCGTGCATACCGCCGCCGCATTCAACAAATCCGTCACCGTCCGGATCAAGGATGTCCTTATACTTGTCGATAAATTCCTGTGAAAGGTTTGTTCCGAACTTTGCGTCTGCACCTTCAAGGTCCATCGGCTTAAGCGGAATATTGTAGTCCTCAGTGTGACAGTCGCCTCTCCATTCAAGCCACTTGAGTCCCGGATTTCCGTCCTTGTCAACGTCATATCCGCACTTGTTTGCGTCGTAGAAATAAAGAACGTACTGAAGAGCCTTTGCGAAGTTAATCTCAACGTCGTCATAGCTGAAGGAGTCAGGATCAGGGAAAACTCTCTCCTCATCCGTTATTTCCGGGGGCTTTTCACCGGCATCAGCGTTTACTGTGAATCCTGCTGCCGCCGCGCTTCCGATCATGGAGATACTGAGAAGTGAAGCAAGAAATCTCTTTAGTTTTGCGTGTTTCATAGCACACTACCTTTCTTATGTTTATATATACTGTTCTGCCGCACATATGCGTACAGAAATGACAGTAGTAAACGAATCCGCTGTAAAATCACAGTAAACGGAAAAGTGTTCCTGCACTTACTGTATATTTTCACGTTCACTATATATTATACCACTATTAGGAATATGTTTCAACGCTTAAATGAGTGTTAAATTTAATGAAAGAATACTTAAGTTTATAGTTAAAATTACAAAAAACTGTTTTTCCGTCGTTACATATTGTCGTCTGAGCCGCGTATCAATGCAGTTTGTATGTTAAGTCACATTATTGAAGCCGTTCTTCCGTTAAATTTAACAATGTAGCCGTGTATAAAAAACGGTCTTATTTTCAGCAAAAATATTATTGAATTTTCACATATAATATGGTATCATATATCTGTATGCACTTTTGCGTGCAGACCATGAAAACACTGATCCGGCCAGACTCCGGAAGGGTGACTTTAAGAGGCTTCACCCGGCACCGATTCAGCGTTTTCTGAAGTATACCAAAAGAAAAGAGGAATCATTTTGACAGCAGCATTTATCTACACAATTATATCCTGTGCGCTGTTCTGGTTTATTTTCTCGAAAAAAGCCAGAGCCGGAACCGTCACCGGATATTCACCGGCGGAGCTCATACCGTTTTATGCGCTGATGAGACTTGTGCCGCTTTTCATGCTGAAAGACAGACCTGAAAAAGGCTTTATCGCACTCGGTGCTGATGCCGTTGTTCTCGTCCTTGTATGGCTTCTCAGCAGAAACGCAGCAGGCAGAAATCCGAAAACAGCAGCAGCGCTTTACCTGTTCTGTCCGCTCCCTGTTTCAGCTGTAATAACAGGTTCGGTACCTCTGATGATAATCAGCGGTGCAGCTGCACTTGCAGCCGTTGTTACAGTCTGTCTGACAGTAAAAAAATACAGCTTCGTATCACCTCTGGTACTTACAGGAGCGTATATAACACTCAGCACAGGCGCGTATCTTACTGCATACGGACTGTTTGCGCGCGGTGACCGTTTCAGTGAACTTCTGAGGCACGAATACTCACCGTCATTTCTCACAGCCGGTCTGGCAGTAATCATAGCCGGTCTTGTAATGACCGGGGTTAAACTGTTCAGAATTTCAAAGCAGAAGTCAGCTGACATCCCTGCCGGGAAGGCACCTGCAGAGCCGTTCACATATGAACCTGAAAAATTCGGCATGAAGAACATTATACATATAATCGTTCTGACTGCTGTTTACGCAGCAGTTGTATTTTTCCGTATCGGCTCCCATGAGGCACCGGAAACCGGACAGAGATTCAGAAACACTGACCCGGACAACTCGGAAATCATCATCGACCTCGGTGACTACATCACAGCTTCAAAGCTTGATATATTTCTCGGTCAGGAAAGTCTGAGAACGATAAACGTATCAGCCTTCAATGAATCAACCGGCGAATGGGAGCTTATCAAAACCCAGGAGCTCCAGACTGCATTTGCCTGGAACACGGTTGACCTCAACTGGACACTCCGCTATATAGGTATAGTATTCTCCTCCGAGGACACTCACTTCAATGAAATCGTCATTACTGACTCATCAGGAAACCGCATTACACCTGTAAACGCTTCAGAGCGTCCGTACCTCTACGACGAACAGGAGCTGTACCCTGAGGTTCCAACCTACTACTACAGAATGATGTTCGATGAGATATATCACGGAAGAACCGGATACGAATTCCTTCATAACCTCCTGATATACGAGACAACACATCCTCCGTTCGGCAAAACACTTATATCGCTTGGTATTGCCGCATTCGGAATGAATCCTTTCGGATGGAGATTCACTGTTGCGGTATGCGGAACTCTGCTTGTTCCTCTCATGTATCTTTTTGCATGGCTGCTGTCACGCAGATCAGCAACTGCTCTTACAGGCGGACTGCTTATGGCAACTGAGTTCATGCACTTCACACTCTCAAGAATCGCCACTATCGATATCATAGTTGCCCTCTTCATCGTAATGATGTTCTTCTTTATGTACGGCTTTGTGACTGAGATGAACCGTGACGGAAAGTTTTCAAAACAGCTTCTGTGGCTTGTTCTCAGCGGCATCTCAATGGGTCTTGCATGTGCAACCAAGTGGACCGGTATCTATGCCGCAGGCGGTATTGCAGTTATCTTCTTCACCTTCCTTGCAAAGCACTGTGCTTCAAAGGGAAGCTTCAGAAAGTCACTTCCGTATCTCCTGAAACTCTGCGTTGTCTGCGTTGTATCATTCCTCGCTGTTCCGTTTGCCGTCTACACAGCTTCATATTTCGAGTGGCACCAGGTATGGCCTGACAAGACAGCCTTCAAACACATGACGGAAAACGCTGTCGCAATGTTCTCATATCATTCAGAGGTTACAGCATCACATCCTTACGAATCACCGTGGTACGACTGGCTCACCGACAAGCAGCCTCTGCTTGACGCCATCAATGTATTTGACAACGGAAAGGTAAGCTCCATAGCCACATTTATAAATCCTGTGGTCGCATTCGGCGGTCTTGCGGCACTGGTGCACAACATATACCTGTGGCGCGTTAAAAAGAACGTAACCGGTCAGTTCCTCGCAATAGCATATATATCAATGCTCATGCCGTGGTTCTTCATTCACAGAACTGTATTTATCTATCAGTACTTCGGCTGTGTTCTTGTAATGATTCTTCTCATATGCAACTCTCTCCTCAACTCAGGCACTAAGATAAGAAGAAATGAAAAAATCGCTGTATGCGTGTCATTTGCACTGTTCATCATCTTCTTCCCTCAGATTTCAGGCATCGAGGTTAAGAGAGAATATATAAAACAGGTTCTTGAACTTGTTCCGACATGGATATTCGAATAAGGAGGACCTGATATGAAACTTGTTAAGGAAAATAAACTTATTCACTGCGCCGCGGTTTTTCTCGCTGTAACATTATCCTACATCCTCTGGAGAATAATTTCGCCTGAAAACACCGCCGGAATCAGAATTGCAATGGCAGCCCTTGTTACAGTCTCCGGAATATATGACCTCTGGTGTCTGAAAAACGGAAAGGCTGACACAAAAGAGATTGTAAAATCAATAATCTTCGCCGGCATCGTAATGAGAATCGGATATATGCTCTATACGAACTGTGCGGTAAGATCACATGACCTGTGGGAATTCAGCACCGACGGCTACGGCCACGCAGGCTATATTCTCACCATTATCCAGGACAAAATGCTTCCTCAGAGCAACCTGAGACAGTACTACCAGCAGCCTTTCTTCTATATCGTATGTGCACTGGTTTCATCACCGGTAAATGCCGTGCTGACATCCTCAGACCCGGAAATGCTCGTTGATGCAGGCAAGATTGTAAGCTGTGCTTCATCATGCTTTGTTCTTATGATGGTTCCTTCACTCTGCGACGAAGCGGAGCTTAAAAACGGCTGGAAAACTGCAGCAGCTGCATTCACAGCCTTCTGCCCTGCTTTCTTCCTCAGTGAGAGAATCACTCCGGACATGCTTGTAACTATGCTCATGACAGTGGCTCTTCTCTACACACTCAGATGGTACAGAACACCGGACTGGAAGAACACCGTAATACTCGCAGCAGTGTACGGTCTTGCTGTTATGACAAAACTCTCAGCCGGTGCGGCAGCCATATTCACAGCCTGTGTGTTCATACTGAAGTTTATCGGGGCAGTACGCGAAGGAAAGTTTTCAGGACTCATTGTAAAGTTCCTCGTATTCGGTGTCATCAGCCTCCCTGCAGGCCTGTGGTACAGTGTAAGAAACTTCAGAAAATTTGACCAGAAGTTCGGATATGTACTTGAAATTCCTAAGGACCATGAGCTTTACACAGGTGACCACTCACTTTTCCAGAGAGTAATTATCCCTGATATCCCGAACATCTTCAAAACTCCTTACGCAGATGTGTGGGAGGACTACAATCTCTGGACATACATGCTCAAGTCCTCACTGTTCGGTGAGTTTAAGTTTGAAGTACCTGCATTTGTTCCGATACTTCTCCTGTTTTCTGCACTTGCACTGTGCATCCCGCTTACAGCAGGAGTTGTAAAGGGTGCGTTCAGATTCAAAGACTGCAGAAACCAGTTCTTCCTCTCTGCAGCATGCGTGATATTCATGATATCAATCGTTTCATTTGTTCTGAAGTATCCGCACGGTTGCAGCATGGACTTCAGATATATGACATTCATCGTTGCTCCTTCCGCTGTTCTTGCAGGCAGATACTGCTCAGATTCCGGAAAGCAGTGGATGAAAACCCTGATGGCATCAGGAGTCATTGTTTACGCTGTATTCTCATGTGCCATGTACACACTTATTAAATAAGAAAAAGGGTCTGAACCTGAAAAAGCTCCGTACAGTCGCTGTACGGAGCTTTTGTTTTACTGTATATCAGTTTTCGCTTTTTTCTTCGTGGTATTCCTTTTCAGTGTTTACGTTCCAGATGTTTGATCTGTCTTTCTTTCCTGAAATGATGTTGTCAGCTGTTTCAAACGCTGTAACCATTGAGTGGTCCATGTTGTTGTATCTGTGCTGGCCGTTACGTCCCACGCAGTAGAGGTTGTCATAAGTGTCGAGATACTCAATGAGTCTGTCAATCTCGCTGTATGTGTCAAAGTAAGCCGGGTATGCCTTCTTAACCTTTTCCCTGTGTGAATCAAGAATCTCATCGCTGCTGTTGATTACGCCCATTGAAATGAGTTCCTTAACAGCCATACTGATGCAGTCATCATCTGTCATGTTCCAGAAGCTGTCGTTTTCATTGCAGAAGTACTCAAGACCGATCCATACTGTGTCCTCAGGCTTTTCAACAAGGTAAGGTGACCAGTTGTTGAAAATCTGGATACGTCCGAGCTTAACGCCTGTATCCTGAACATAGATCCAGCAGTCAGGAACTATATTGCCGAGTGTTCTGATATCTGTTTCGTTCTTAAGATTGAGCTTGTTTACAAGAAGACCAACTGTTACGAAGTCTCTGTAAGGAAGTCCTGCGGCAATTTTACCGATATCCTCAGGAACGTCATTCATGCCGCCTACAAGGTCCTTGAGTGGCATTGATGAGATAAAGATGTCACCGTCAACAACTGTTCCGTCTGCAAGCTCCACAGAGCTTATCTTTCCGTCCGCGCTGTTTATCTTTACAACTTCAGCATTCATCTGAATAGTACCGCCGAGATTTCTTACCTCGTCAGCAACTGTTTCCCAGAGCTGACCCGGACCGAACTTAGGATAGAAGAATTCTTCGATAAGTGAAGTTTCAACCTTTCTGTCCTTTTTGCCGCCGCCTATCTTTGAGAGCATGTCCTTGATAACGGCTCTGATTGAGAGGCCCTTTACTCTCTGTGCGCCCCAGTCAGCTGAGATTTCTCTCGGGTGTCTTCCCCAGAGCTTCTCTGTGTAGCCTTCGAAGAACATTGAGTAGAGAACTTTTCCGAAACGGTTTATATAGAAGTTTTCAAGTGAATCCTCTGGCTTCTTCGCAACGCATGACTTCATGTAGCTGCAACCGGCTGATACTGTTGAAGCAAAACCCATATTCTTAAATGTCTGAGGCTTCATTGAAATAGGATAGTCAAAGAACTTGTGTCTGTAGTAAATTCTTGAAACTCTGTTTCTTACGAGCATAACACGGTCTGTGTTTTCAGGGTCAGGACCGCCTGCTGAGAGCTTCTTTTCTCTCTTAAGCTTTATATCATCGAATGAAGGGCTGCCCTGTGTCGGCATCATGCTTTCCCACCATGCAGCAACCTTTTTGTCCTTTGAGAAAAATCTGTGGCCGCCGATATCCATACGGTTCCCCTTGTACTTAACTGTTCTTGAAATACCGCCGATCTCTGATGAACCTTCAAGAACCTTTACGCTGTATTCCTCAGGAGCCTTCTTAAGGAGCTCATATGCTGCGGTAAGACCCGCCGGGCCTGCGCCTATAATAACTATATTTTTCACTTTTATTATCCTCAGTCTTTCTTTTTTGATGGTGTATACAGGAAAATTTTCCGGGCTGCGTAGTTATAGACAAGAACTATGACTGCGACTATAATCTTGGACGCATATCTGTTTAAGGAAAGAGCCTCAGTTGCAAGAAGCATAAGCAGAACGTTGAGTCCGCATCCGATAACACCTATCACCGCATAGGCAATAAACTCTCCGAACGGGCTTTCTGTATTTGACTTCTCCTGGAACACAAACTTCTTTGAGAGCACGAAGTTTGTTATCAGTCCGGCTATAAATCCGGCAACTGTCGCAAGTACGGTAACAAGCTTTGACGTTCCGGCCTGACACACGAGAGTAAAGGCAAGGAAATCGACAACAAAGGCTATACCGCCGACAAATGCATATCTGAAAAACTTTATAAGTCCGTTATCTGTTTTGTCAAAAAACAGCTCCCTGAACTTAAACTTGAAAATCAGATCCAGTAATTCTTTCATACGCAGTTCCTCAAAAAATTTAATAAATCACATATCTTTTATTATACAACATTTTCTATAAAATGTACAGTGGTTTTATAAATTTTTATAAAACCACTGTAACATGGAATTTACGGAAGCACTGATTAAGGAAGCACTGATTAAGTCTGGCGTACATAATGCGCAGTCAGAGACAGTATATTTTTTTCACTGACTCCAAATGCGTTTACAGCAAAAGGGACCGGAACATTTGTGACGAACCGGCCCCAGTAAAACGAATAAAGCCTCTGAAATAAATCAGAGGCTTTCATTATAAGGTGGATAGTGGGATTCGAACCCACGGTCTTCAGGACCACAATCTGACGCGTTAACCAACTACGCTATACCCACCATAGATGCACCTTGCTGGACTCGAACCAGCGGCTTACTGCTTAGAAGGCAGTTACTCTATCCAGCTGAGTTAAAGATGCATAGACTTAAAAAGTCAACTCAACAAGAAATCTTGCCGAAGCGGGTGATGGGAATCGAACCCACGTGTTCAGCTTGGAAGGCTGACATTCTACCATTGAACTACACCCGCATATTCATTTTTTATTACCGCTCTCAGTCGGCTTTATTATTATACTACACTGCAATATATTTGTCAACACTTTTTTAAAAAAAATTTTCAGAATTCTGAAAAAAAGAAGAAGGCTGAAAAATCAGCCTTCTTCCGTCTCTTCCTTTTCAGGTTTTAATACGACCGCCTTGATTCTCGATACCCAGTTATCTTCCATAACCATTACTGTAAATTCCACATTTTCATATATAACTGAAGGGGACTCAGACTCTGTAGGTATTCTGCCGAGCAGATCAACCACCATAGCATTCATGGTATCATACTCCCTGCCCTCCGGCGCCCTGACATGAAGCACCTGAAGCACATCCTCCGGATCAGCCGCTCCTGAAATTATATACGAGTCTTCAGATATCTGGGTTATTTCCTGTTCCTCCTCGTCATATTCGTCCTGAATATTTCCGACTATCTCCTCAAGGATATCCTCCATCGTCACAATTCCGGCCGTTCCTCCGTATTCATCGACAAGTACAGCCATCTGAACCTTTTTCTTTGTCATTATCTCGAAGACTTCATCGCATTTGTTTGAAGCAGGAATATAAAGTGCCTCCCTCATAAAATCCCTTATCTGAAAGTCATCCGGATTTTCACAGCCGACAAGACACAGAAAATCCTTTACATATATGATACCGATGATTCTGTCTACGGATCCCTCATAAACCGGAAGCCTTGAAAAGCCCTTGTTTATCGCAAGATAAATAATGTCCCTGATCTTGTCGTTTATATCAAGTCCGACTATATCCGTACGGTGGGTCATGATTTCTGACACAGTCACATCGCCGAACTCGAAAATGTTGTTTATCATTTCCTTCTGGCTTTCCTCGATAACTCCGGTTTCATTTCCGGCATCCACCATCATGAGTATTTCCTCTTCAGTAACCGTGTCAACCTTCATCTGTGATGACAGGCCGAACACTCTGCAGATTACAAACGACAGTGCAGCTATCAGAAGGGTCAGTGGTTTCATAAGCACGGTAAGCGTCTTTGTGAATGTCATCGCCTTCAGTGCTTTTTTCTCACTGACTGTTTTCTCAGCTATACCGGCCGGAACAACATCCGCCGCCACGGACATCAGAGCAGTAACCACAAGTACGGCTGCTATGCAGCACAGGACATAATACCACGGAGTTTCAGCCGAAATCATCTTCCGGAACTGCAGAGCCGTTACAAATCCTATGCCGGCCGCAGTAGCCGCCTTCTGAACTGAAAATGCACTGAGCATATCACTCGGAGCAGAAAGATAGTCTCTTAGTTTCCGGTACTTCTCATCCGTTTCCGCAAGCTCCTTTATCTTCGAGTCACTCGCCTCGGTTATAATGTGTTCGTTGTATACGCATACTGCTCTTGCAAGCACCAGCGCCGCCGCTAAAATCCATAGTTGACTCCCGTCAGGTGTCATATTTTTCTCCTTTCGATAACAAAAAAAGGTCTGAAACAGACCTTTAAAAAGTTTTATATAAAAAAATAAAGCGGATTACGAGGCTCGAACTCGCTACCTCCACCTTGGCAAGGTGGCGCTCTACCAGATGAGCTAAATCCGCATTTATATTTAATGCCTCCGGACGGAATCGAACCATCGACACGGGGATTTTCAGTCCCCTGCTCTACCGACTGAGCTACAGAGGCATACACCTGAAAATCAGGTGAGCGACCTGGATGAGGTTCGAACTCACGACCTCCGCCGTGACAGGGCGGCGTTCTAACCAGCTGAACTACCAGGCCAGGTTGGTGGGAACAATAGGGCTCGAACCTATGACCCTCTGCTTGTAAGGCAGATGCTCTCCCAGCTGAGCTATGCTCCCAACCTT
>JAZUIH010000021.1:0-76647 GCA_045642145.1 Oscillospiraceae bacterium
ATAAATGAATGTAACAAAGAATCATCAATCATATATTTCCTGTAGTTTATTCCAGAGTTACAGGAATAAATCACTCTTTTCATATATAACCTTAAGCAACAAGCAGCCATTTTTGGGTTGCTTGTTGCTATTACAGATCAATTATAGATAGTCAACATATTAATCACACATAAAAACCGACTTCGCTACTTGTCACGGAAAGCCGGAGCATTTGTGCAGTTACAAAATAAATTTCATCCATATGTCCTTTTGATACACCTGTCTCGGAAAAACCGGCAATAGGGGAGGCCGAGGAAAGGGAGAGCTTGAGAGGGGAAACCACAAGGAGGGGGAAATGCCGAGTTTTTGTCGGATTTTATCTTTCCCCCTCCTGCGGGTTTCCCCTTTCAATTATACCTGAATCATTTAGATAACCTGAAACATCCATCCATTATCGATGCCATTGTGTCCTCAGTAACATTGAAATATTCCGTCGTATATGCTATACTTAACATGATTGATATGAACGGAGGAAAGGTAAAATGAAATATCCGATAAGTGTACAGACATTTGAAGAAATAGTAAATGGCAAATATATATATGTAGACAAAACAGATTTGATATACAGTCTTGCACAGGGACACATATGTTTTTTGTCACGTCCGCGAAGATTCGGTAAGTCACTTTTACTAAGCACACTTGACTCATATTTCAGAGGAAAGAAAGAACTGTTTAACGGACTAAAGATAGAGAATCTGGAAAACGAATGGACAGAGTATCCGGTTTTCAGAATAGATTTTTCCAGTGGTGATTATAATGAGCCGGAAACGCTGATTAACAGACTTAATAAATATATTGGAACCTGGGAACTTCAGTACGGGAAAAATGAGCTGTGTGTTGAATTATCAGACCGGTTTCAGCATGTACTGGAAGAGGCGGAAAAGAAGACCGGACACAAGGCGGTTGTTCTTATTGATGAATATGACAAACCAATACTCGATGCTCTTGGTACAGATCAGGAACAGAAAAACAGAGACACGCTGAAAGGATTTTACGGGACGTTCAAGGAAGCGGATGCACATCTTCGGTTTGTGCTGCTTACTGGTGTTACAAAATTCAGTCAGGTATCTGTATTTTCAGGGTTTAATCAGCCGGATGATATCAGTATGGAAAGTGCATATGACGCTATATGCGGTATAACGGAAAAAGAACTGTATTCATATTTTGAAGAACCATTAAAGGAAATGGCTGAAAAGCTGAACTGCTCATCTGATGAGTTAAAGAAAAAACTGAAAAAACAGTATGACGGATATCATTTCAGTGAAGAAATGCTTGATATTTATAATCCTTTTAGTATTCTGAATGCCTTTAAGAAAAAAAAGATTGAAGATTACTGGTACGAATCCGGTACGCCGACATATCTTGCAAAACTACTGGCGGGGCATAATGTAAATATGCAGAAATTAATCGGACAGTCATATGAAAGAAAATATTTTATCGACTACCGCGCAGATACTGAAGATCCGCTGGCTATGCTGTATCAGAGCGGTTACCTTACCATAAAAGGATATGACGAGGTATATAACGAATATTTCCTTGATTATCCGAACGATGAAGTGCGTAAGAGTTTTGTAACACTGACTGCGAATAATTATTTTGAAAAAACAGAAGACAGACCGGACAGCTCGACGGTAGTTCCGAAGAAGCACTTGAACAAATAGAGGAAAAGCAGTATGCAGTTCCTTACATTGATGACAGGCGCAGTGTACATAAGATTGGAGTAAATATTTCAGGTGAGACCAGAACTGTTGAAGGATGGATTACGGCAGAGTAGTCATGTAAAATAAACGGAGGAAATAAATATGTATACTATTAAAGAAATGTACGACCTGGACCATACTATAGCTAAGGAATACCTCAGCCGTTTCACCTATCCCTGGGAAGCACTCAGCGGAATAACTGACTTTATCCTCTCGGCTGGTCCGAAGCTCTCATCAGACTACGAGGAAGTATCAGAGCACGTCTGGATACATAAAACGGCAAAGGTGTTCCCGTCAGCATATATCGGTTCACCGTGTATAATCGGACCTAACACTGAAGTGCGCCACTGTGCCTTCATCCGCGGTTCTGCCCTCGTCGGTGCCGACTGTGTTGTCGGAAACTCATGTGAGCTGAAGAACGTTATTCTTTTTGACCATGTTCAGACACCGCACTACAACTACGTTGGTGACTCGGTGCTCGGATACTTTTCACATATGGGTGCCGGCTCAATCACATCAAACGTCAAATCAGACAAAGCACCTGTAGTTGTAAAAAACGGAGATGAAAAAATTGAAACCGGACTTAAGAAGTTCGGTGCTATGGTTGGTGACTATGTTGAAGTCGGCTGCAATTCAGTACTGAATCCCGGAACAGTTATCGGCAGACATTCAAATGTATATCCGACAAGCTGCGTACGCGGCGTATTACCTGAAAACAGTATTTTCAAAAATGACGGAACTGTTGTTAAAAAAGTATAATCTGATTCATAAAGCAGTTGATTTTTATTATATACTCCTATTGCTAAAAGTTCTGAGTTATGATATAATTAAATTTGTACTGCACAGCAGAGAAGTCTGCTGTGATGCTCAGAAAATGAATCAGAATATATTTTACGGAGAGTTTCAATGGAAGAAAAATTAGTTAAAAAGCTTATTCAGCACAGCGGAATTCACGAGTTTCACGTTTCATTTGCAGGAATACTTAAAAATCTCAGAAGATTTCTTGCGTTATGGATATCTGTATCAGTTATCGTTTCGATTCTTGCTGTTACAGTAGTCGGTCTTGTGAACAGCGACAAATATCAGAAAACAACATCACTTATCAGCTTTACTTTTGACGGCGTTGAAAAGGGTGTTGATCCTAACGGAAACAAGTTCAGCGTTAATACAATAAAGAGTTTTGATATTATAGAAAAAGCTGCTGAGGGCATGGATATTGACAAGAATCAGATTGATGCCATCAGAAGAGGAATTACCTTTGAAGGCAAGATTCCTCAGGACGCCATTAACCGAATCACATCACAGTCAAATATCTTTGCAGGAGGCAAGGTTGAGGGTACTGAACAGATTTCAGAAACTACGTACTATCCTACACAGTATACAGTTCACTTTAACTATGCTGAGACAGGACTTAACGGCGTTGAAGCTGCAGAGCTTATCAACCGCATGCTTGAGATATACGGCAAACACTTCTTTGATGTTTACGGATACAACCAGTCTCTTGATACATCAATCAATACATTTGACTATGAGCAGTATGATTATGCAGAGGCTGTTGACATCTTTGATTCATCACTCAGAAAGCTCGCTACATATATAAATCAGGTAGCTGCTACTGACACAACACGTTTCCGTTCCAAAGAGACGGATTTTACTCTCGCTGACCTTACAGAGAGAATTTCAGTCCTCAGATCTGTTGACCTTGAATCAGTTTCATCATATATAGATGTGAACTCTGTAACACGTGACAAGGAAACACTTCTTACTTACTATAACTACAGAGTTGAGGCACTTCAGAGAGACATGACAGCATACTCTGAAGAGCTTAATTCAGTAAATGAGTCTATAAAGGCCTATGAAAAGAACCAGATTATCATGTACGGTGCAAGTCAGGAAGAAAATGACAAGATAAGTGCCTCGCAGTATTCTGCAGGATATGACGCCCTGTTCGATAAGAAGGAAAAGCTTCAGACAAGCCTTTCAACCGCTACACAGGAAATAGGCCGTTACAACAAGAATATACAGAGACTCAGCACAAGCACACAGACAGGTTCAGCTACACAGAAGGCAAAGGTTGAGGAAGAACTTGCAGCGATGAATTTACAGCTTGGCAGACTTATCGATGAAACAAGGGCGACAATAGACGATTACTATAAGACAGTGGTATTCCCTAAGGCCTATAATGTTCTTGAACCAGCCGCTGCCCAGACTGTACTGGGACACATAAAGCATGCTGTAAAGGATTCTGTATTCAATATCCTTATTATTGATGCAGTGATTTTAGTTGTATATCTTCTTGTTTCTGTAATTCTTGCAATCCAGACTGAGGTTGGCAGAGTTTACGGTATCATGCCTTCCGGTGAAAACAAAAAGGCTCCCGGGAAGAAAGAAAAAGGCAAGTCTGAGAAGAAAAATGACAGCAAATAAAAAATGAGATATACCCATGCCATATTGTACAGATGCCCGGAGAAATTCCGGGCATTTTTTTAAAAATTATTACTTGTTTTCTTAATACATTTATGCTATACTTTATATTGATAGTATTTGCACGGGGAAAAGTACATGTCTGAATGCAGATATACTATTTGTCACGAATTGATGGTTGTAAATGAAAAAACTGCTGTATACAGGTTTAAGGATACTGATTCGGCAGTACAGATAAAAGCGCTGTGGGAACAGCGCAAAATGAAAAGAAAAATGGTTGAAAAAGGTGATTAGATTTTGAAAAAAGCTCAGCAGAAAACGATCGAAAAATTCAGTACAAGAAAGATTATTCTTGCTTTTGCAGACGTTTTTATTATTGCAGTGGCAGCACTGATTACGAATTTTTTGCTATCGGTTTTTAATTCGGGAATGTCAACGAAGGACGTTGGTGTCTGTATCGTAATAAGTGCATTAACATGTTTTGCATGCCTTACGATGTCCGGAGCGTACAACAAGCTGTGGAGATACTTTAACAAGAAGGATTATCTCTCGTGTCTTCAGGGTATAGTTGAAGGTATAGTGGTTGAGCTTCTTATATTCCTTATCGTCAGAGGTGAATGCAATCTCTGGTTCACAGGAATTCATGCTCTTATAAGTATAGTAGGTATATGCCTTTTCAGATACCTGTTCAGAAATGCTTTTATTTCACTTGTTGAATCAGGACGTCAGGAAGCTGAGAGAAAGAGAACAATGATTATCGGCGCAGGCCGTGCATGCAAGCTTGTTCTCAGCGAAATAAGAAAAGCGGATGAGGAAAACAGAAACGTTTATCCGTTCATTCCGGTATGTATTATCGACGATGATGAAAATATGGTCGGACTTGAGGTTGAGGGAATACCGGTTCTCGGTATGACCAGTGATATTCACAAGTTTGTTGAAGAGGAAGACATTGAGCAGATTATCTTCGCCATTCCTTCATGCCTTGAAGATGAAAGAAAGAGAATCCTTGATATCTGTTCTGCAGAGGGCGTGCCGATAAAGGTTCTTCCGTTTATCAGTGACCTTATCTTCGATGACAATGACAACAAAATCATTGACCAGATCAGAGATATCAGAGTTGAGGATCTTCTCGGACGTGAGCCGATCAAGTTTAATAATCCTGAGGTAAAAAGCTTTATTCAGGGTAAGGTATGTATGGTAACAGGCGGCGGCGGTTCAATCGGTTCCGAGCTTGTAAGACAGATCTCAAAGTATGAGCCTGAGCAGGTTATCATAGTAGATATTTATGAAAACAACGCATATGATATTCAGCAGGAACTGAAAATGGAGTATGGTGACAGTCTTAACCTTGTCACACTTATTGCTTCGGTCCGTGACTATTATCGTATGAATCAGATATTTGAAAACTACAAGCCTCAGATTGTGTTCCATGCAGCAGCACACAAGCATGTTCCTCTTATGGAAGTTTCACCGATGGAGGCTATCAAGAACAACGTAATCGGTACATTTAATGTGGCATCACTTGCCCAGTTTCATAACGTTGAGAAGTTTGTAATGATTTCGACAGACAAGGCTGTAAATCCTACAAACGTTATGGGAGCTTCAAAGAGATGCTGCGAGATGATAGTTCAGTATCTTTCACAGCAGAAGGAAGGCAGAACAGAATTCGTAACTACAAGATTCGGCAACGTTCTCGGCTCAAACGGTTCAGTTATTCCTCTCTTCAAGAGACAGATTGAACAGGGCAAGGCACTTACAGTTACCCATCCTGATATCATCAGATATTTTATGACAATACCTGAGGCGGTAAGTCTGGTAATCGAAGCAGCAACACTTGCAAACGGCGGCGAGATATTTGTTCTTGATATGGGACAGCCTGTACGTATAGTTGCTCTTGCTGAAAACCTTATCCGTATGTACGGAAAGAGACCATACAAGGATATTGATATTAAGTTCACCGGCTTAAGACCAGGTGAAAAAATAAAGGAAGAACTTCTTATGAACGAAGAGGGACTTCAGAAAACAAAGAACAAGCTTATATTTATCGGTAAGCAGATTGAGATTGAAGAGGAAGACTTTGCAGAGAGACTCAGAATTCTCCGTGATGCAGCCCAGGAAAACAAGGAAGAGGCTGCTGTTTCTGCCCTTCATGATATGGTTCCTACTTTTGTAACTCCGGAGGAGTTCAACAGCAAGGCAATGTCACAGATGTAAGCTCTGACAGAAAATATTTTTTATACGAAAGGAAATTTAAATCTATGTGCGGAATAGTTGGTTTTACAGGTAATACAGGAGCTGCTCCTATACTTCTTGACGGTCTTTCAAAGCTCGAATACAGAGGATATGACTCAGCAGGTATTGCAGTGCGCGACGGTGAGAAAAACTTTGAGATAGTAAAGGCAAAGGGCAAGCTTAAGGCTCTTGTAGAAATGACAGACCACGGTAATGCAGTAAAGGGTACATGCGGTATCGGCCATACAAGATGGGCTACACACGGTGAACCGTCAGTTACAAACGCTCATCCGCACGCAAGTGATGATGAGAACGTAGTTGCTGTACACAACGGTATCATCGAAAACTTCCAGGATATCAAGGAAAAGCTTACAAAGGCAGGATATACATTCAAATCACAGACAGATACTGAAGCTGCAGTAAAGCTCATAGACTACTACTACAAGAAATACAATCTCGGACCGGTTGACTCAATCGCAAGAGCAATGATGCGTATCAGAGGCTCATACGCGCTCTGTGTAATGTTTAAGGACCTTCCGGGCGAAATCTATACAGCACGTAAGGACAGCCCGATGATTATCGGTATTGCTGACGGACAGACATATGTTGCATCTGATGTTCCGGCTATTCTCAAGTACACAAGAAACGTTTACTATATCGGAAATCTGGAAATTGCGAAGCTTGAAAAGGGAACAGTAACATTCTACAATATTGACCGCGAAGAGATAACAAAGCCTCTTACAGAAATCAAGTGGAATGCAGAAGCAGCTGAAAAGGGCGGCTACGAGCACTTTATGCTCAAGGAAATTCACGAACAGCCTAAGGTAATTGCAGACACAATCAACTCAGTAGTCAAGGACGGAAATATTGATTTTTCAAACATCGGACTTACAGACGAAGAGATGAACAATATCAGACAGATATATATAGTTGCCTGCGGTTCAGCATATCATGTAGGAATGGCTGCTCAGTACGTAATTGAAAATCTCACATCACTTCCTGTACGTGTTGAACTCGCATCCGAGTTCAGATACAGAAAGATGCAGCTTATAAAGGACAGTCTTGTTATTGTAATCAGCCAGTCAGGTGAAACAGCAGACAGCCTTGCAGCCCTCAGAGAGGCAAAGGTAAACGGCATAAAGACACTCGGAATAGTAAACGTTGTAGGTTCATCAATAGCAAGAGAAGCAGACAATGTATTCTATACACTTGCAGGTCCTGAGATTTCAGTAGCAACAACAAAGGCATACTCAACACAGCTTGTAGCAGCATATCTCCTTGCAATCGCATTTGCAAAGGCAAGAAATGAAATAACAGAAGAAATCTGCGCAGGACTTCTCGCAGAAATAAATACAATACCGGAAAAGATTGAAAAGATTCTTGAGGACAAGGAAAGAATTCAGTGGTTCTCAGCAAAGGTAGCTTCAGTAAGTGATGCATTCTTTATCGGACGTGGTGTTGACTACGCAATCGGCATGGAAGGCTCGCTCAAGATGAAGGAAATCAGCTATATTCATTCTGAGGCATACGCTGCAGGTGAACTTAAGCACGGACCTATCAGCCTTATCGAGGACGGTACGCTTGTTATCGGCGTAAACACACAGCCTGATCTTTTTGAAAAGACAGTAAGCAATATGGTTGAAGTAAAGAGCCGCGGCGCATATCTTCTCGGCCTTACAACATACGGTAACTACAGCATGGAAGATACAGCAGACTTTACAGTGTACATACCAAGCATAAATCCTCTCTTCGCAGGCAGCCTTTCAGTTATTCCGCTTCAGCTTCTCGGATACTATGTATCAGTAGCAAGAGGATATGATGTAGATAAGCCGCGTAACCTTGCAAAGAGCGTTACAGTTGAATAAATCCAATATCGTTTTTTATCACAGCAGATGCCGTCCGCGGTATCTGCTGTAAATTATAGGAGACATATTGTAAACGCATTAAATAAATGCGTTTACAATTAGCCGATTTGCACGGAGATGACGTAGTCATCGGATGTGCAAGGCAATAAAAATAAATTACAGTATATGTAATTACAGCTGAACTCATTTTCTTAATGACGTTCGCTTCAGTTTAAGGGAGATAAAACACAATGAACAGAGAAAACAAAACAACTATGGATGAAATAAGCATCAGCAATATGCCTGAGAGGTTCGTTTCCGATTCAGTCACTGCCAAAGAGAACAGGTTTACAGAGATGTATACCAGGACACCGCTTAGGGCGGCGAGGGAGGAGCCGGAGTTTGACAGAGAGCTTCTTGCTGAGAACTTTAAAAGGATGAAAAAACTTAAGTCAGGTCAGAGGGCAGTTTTCACTGCGGACTGTATACTGTTTCTTATCGGCCTTTCCAGTGCGGTTCCGTCGCTGATAAATATCATAAGGGCACCTATAGGAATATTTAATATATTCCCTGTTATCGGAGTCGTTGTGGCGTCATTTGTTACGGTAGCATACCTTGACAACAGGGAAGTGCTTAAGAGGTTTATGATAGTATTTGCCGCAGCCGGACTCCTTCTTGGCCTGCTGCTTTTTGATTTGGGATATACAGGATATTTTGGTTTCTATGCACTTCAGATGTTTCTTGCGATGAAGTTTGCTGATGAGGATGATTATCTGAGGACACAGCTTGGTTATCCGTATTTTCAGGAAAATATGATACCGAAGCAGTACAGCAAATTTGAGTACAGGCCTGAACGTGAGCTGAATTTTGAAACCAGCGGAAATATGGATGAAATCTAAGGTGATAGTATGATGAACATTCGTCATTTTGAGGATGAAATTGATGCCGGAATACTTGAAGAAGGCAGGGAGCTTTTCAGAAAAAATCACATAACTGACGCCGACCTTTATATGGACGGTGAATACGGCTTCTGGCTTAAACCTGAAAAGCCGTACTATTACGGTACGCGTGTGCGTATAGCAGTTGCGGATTCAGGAGAGATTACTGAGCTTTTCTGTTCATGTCTGCCGACGAATTCAGAAAAAATATGCAGACATGAGGCTGCATGCCTTTATCATATCAGGGGACACTTCGATGATGACCTTGAGAAGAGAAGGGAAGCGGTGTTCAGAAAGCTTCTCGACGAGTGCACGGATGTTCCGGAGGAGCATGAAGAGGAGGCTGAACTCAGCACAGTAAAGTTCATACTTCCGTCTGTAACCTATAAGGACGGGGAGATAAGGTGTTCGCTTAAGGCCGGCAGTGACAAGGCGTATGCTGTAACTGATATTGCCGCATTCAAGTCCGCCTTTGAAAATGAAGGTGTTCTGCAGTACGGAAAAAATGTATTCCTCCGTCACAGCTACAGCGAGCTTGACGAGGAAAGCAGAAGACTGCTTGACCTGTGCTATTACTACTATTCATCCCAGACGATTGCTCTGGCAAAGACACGAAGCAAGGCACCGAAAAAATACGTTTCAGTAAACGGTGCAAGGATAGATACGTTTTTCCGGCTGTTCAGGGATTCGGGAATTGACATTGACGGGTGGCACTATGACGTTGTATTCAGGGTTCCTGAGATAGAGGGCGAGATACTGCGTGCAGATGACAACGGTTATGTAATCCGTATGACAAAGTGGCCTCAGATATACGGTTCAGGAAAATGCACATGCTTTATCGACCATGAAAATCACCGTATCTGGATAACTGATACCACATTTACAGGTACAGCACTGAAGCTTCTCAGAATGTGTATCCAGCTCGGAGTTATATATATCAGAAATGAAAATATGCCGGCCTTCTGCAGCGCAGTGCTCAGACCTGCCGGAAAATATATCACTATCCGCGGAACTGACAGGCTTGAGGAATATGTTCCGCCTGAGCTTGAGGCACGTCTCTATATTGACTGTCTCAGTGACGGAATAGCCGCAAAGGTTGAATACGTGTACGGTGACGAGATTTACTCCGGATTCTATAACCAGCAGAAAAATCCGTTCTGTGACTACAGAACGGAAAGGCTGATTAACAGCACCTTCCTGAAGTACTTTGCTGACGAATCCACTGAGCTGCCGGATACATATGTTCTCCACGGGGATGACAGGCTCTATGAGCTGCTGACGGTCGGACTCAGCGAATTTGAAAAGCTTATGGACGTGTACGTCAGTGAGGCTTTCAAAAAGATAGGCGTACGTCCTCCGGCTCGTCCTTCCATAGGTATCAGACCTTCAGGTTCGCTCCTTGCGCTTGATATCACCGCAGAGGGATATACTGTAAGCGAGCTTGCCGAGATGCTGAAAAGCTACAGAAGAGGTGCAAAGTATCACAGACTTAAGGACGGATCATTTGCTCTTCTTACCGACTCAATGGCGGAGCTTGCCGATGTGACCGAGAACCTTAACATAAGTGAGAAGGCTATGCTTAAGGAGAAACTCACTGTTCCGAAGTACCGTATGCTGTATCTTGACAGCCTTAAGAAGAACTGCGAGAATCTCCATATCAGCAGAAGTACGGAATTCAAGAAGGCGGTCAGCACCTTCGGACTGATGATTGATGACCCTGAACACCTCCCGGTTCCCGGGAGCCTTGACTCAGTAATGAGAGATTACCAGAAGTACGGTTTCAGGTGGCTCAGAACAATATCAGCCTACGGCTTCGGAGGAATTCTTGCCGATGACATGGGTCTCGGTAAAACCCTTCAGGCCATATCACTCGTACTTGACAACAAGCTTCGTGATGATGGTGTGAGGAAGCCGTGTCTTGTTGTATGTCCGGCATCACTGACACTCAACTGGAAAAATGAAATAGAGCGCTTTGCTCCGGAGCTGACAGTAACCACGGTTATCGGTCAGGTTGCGGCCCGTGAGGAATTAATCGCTGAGATGAACGGATACGATATTGTAGTTACACCGTATTCACTCCTCACAAGGGATATAGACAAATACGAAAACACTGATTTCTGGTGTCAGTTCATAGATGAGGCACAGTATATCAAGAATCAGAATACGCAGGCTGCAAAGGCGGTTAAGGCGGTTAAGGCAGATGTAAAATTTGCCCTTACAGGTACTCCGGTGGAGAACAGCCTGGCTGAGCTATGGAGTATATTTGACTATATAATGCCTGACTATCTCTATAACTACACATATTTCAGAAAGAACTATGAGGCGCCTATTACCGCGAAGAAGGAAGAGAAGACTGTAAAGGAGCTTCAGAAGGTTATTTCTCCGTTTATTCTCAGAAGAATGAAGAAGGAGGTTCTCAAGGAGCTTCCTGACAGGACTGAAACGGTTATGTATGCAGCAATGGGTGAGGAGCAGAGCAGAATCTACTCGGCAAATGTTGCTGATGTAAAGAAGACTCTTGCAAAGGAAATAAAGGACGGTGCAGACCGTATCAAGATTCTGGCTATGCTTACAAGGCTGCGTCAGATATGCTGTGACCCGTCGCTTGTGTACGACAATTACAGCGGCGAGAGTGCAAAGCTTGAGCAGTGTATTGAGCTGGTGAACAACTGTGTTATATCAGGGCACAAGATACTGCTGTTTTCTCAGTTTACCTCGATGCTTGATATTATTTCAAAGAGGCTTGATGATGAGGGGATAAGTTATTTTACCATTACCGGACAGACAAGGCCGGCGGAGCGCATCAGGCTGGTAAATGAGTTTAATGAGGACGGGACACAGGTGTTTCTTATTTCGCTTAAGGCCGGAGGTACGGGACTTAATCTGACGGGGGCGGATATAGTTATTCACTATGATCCGTGGTGGAATCTTTCCGCGGAAAACCAGGCTTCGGACCGTGCATACCGTATAGGGCAGAAGAGGCATGTGCAGATATACAAGTTAATTACGGACAGGACTATTGAGGAGAAGATAATTGAGCTTCAGTCGAGGAAGGCGGAGCTGTATGATATTGCGGTTAATGGGGAAGGAGATATTATGAGGATGTCGGCGGAGGATATTATTAGTATTCTTGAGTGATGTGGTTTCTCTGGAACTGGTATTGATAATTGTTATGGATTAATACTTTAACGGAGATAATGCTTTAGCGCAGGGCTTTGCGCTCGCCCTGCACCTTCGCATGTTGCGGTCGAATTTTGCATTAGTCGCACTTCGCCTTCGCCTTTACAAAATCCTACTGGTGTGGTATACTATTAGGTGGTAAATTAATAACGAAAGGGCGTATATGATTAATATGCTTCAGCTTAAAGATATTCAGTGGACAACTGAGACTGGTGAAAAAATACTCAACGGGGTTAATCTTACGGTGCCGGACGGGAAGCTTACGGTTATTACGGGGCCGAACGGGGGAGGAAAGACTTCGCTGGCCAAGGTTATAGCGGGGCTTTACAGGCCGTGCGGCGGTGAGATAATTATAGACGGGGAAAATGTAACAGAGTGGAGTATAACTGAGAGATCAAAGAACGGTCTTGCCTATGCGTTTCAGCAGCCTGTCCGTTTCAAGGGACTTACTGTAAGGGATCTTCTTTCAATATCAGCTGAGAGGGAACTCTCAAGCGCTGAGGTCTGTCATCTTCTCAGTGAAGTTGGACTCTGCGGACGTGACTATATTGACAGAGAGGCTGATGCAAGTCTTTCAGGCGGTGAAAGCAAGCGTATAGAGATTGCGACTGTGCTTGCGAGAAAGGATGCAAAGCTTCTCGTATTTGACGAACCTGAGGCTGGTATTGACCTCTGGAGCTTTACAAGCCTTATTGAAGCTTTTGAAAATATCAAGAAGGACAGCGGACGTTCACTTCTGATTATTTCACATCAGGAGAGAATTATGAATATAGCTGACTATATAGCAGTGGTAGCTGACGGAAAAGTCGCAAATATGGGTACAAGAGAGGAAATCTTCCCTTCACTCATGGACAAGACAGCGGCAACAAGATGCTCACTGAGAAACAGTTAAGGGAGGTTTTCATATGAACAGTATTACAGAACAGCTTCTCGGCGTTGTTTCAGAATGGGACGGCAGCTACAAGGGCGCATTCAATATCCGTGAGGACGGCGGATGTGCAGGCAGACAGTCATCTGAAAACATTAAGATTGAAAATAAAAGCGACAACCCGGGTATTGTAATCCGCATAAGCTCAAAGGCTCAGCAGGAAACAGTATACATCCCTGCGTGTGTAACAAAGGCCGGAGTAAATGACCTTGTGTACAATGACTTCATCGTTGAGGACGGTGCAGACGTAATTATCGTTGCAGGCTGCGGTGTTCACTCTGAAGGCGAGGAGGAAGCAAGACACAACGGTATTCACAGATTTTTCATCGGAAAAAATGCAAGAGTACTCTATAAGGAGAAGCATATCGGAACAGGCAAGGGAACAGGTGCAAAGAGAATTGACCCTGTTACCGACGTTGAAATGGATGAAAATTCATACATGGAGATGGATACAGTCCAGATAGGCGGTGTTACATCAAGTAACAGACTTACTTCAGCAAAACTCGGAAAGGGCGCAAAGCTTGTTGTAAAGGAGAGACTTATGACTGACGGCGACGAAAGTGCAAAGTCTGACTTCAAGATAGAGATGAACGGCGACGACTCAAGCGTTGACCTCGTTTCAAGATCAGTTGCAAGAGGTAATTCGTATCAGGAGTTTGTTTCAAACATTAACGGAAACGCAAGATGTACAGGCCACTCTGAGTGTGATGCAATCCTCTCTGAAAACGGACGTGTAAACGCCATCCCTGGTCTCTGCGCAGCAAATATAGACGCTTCACTTATTCACGAGGCAGCAATAGGAAAAATAGCCGGCGAGCAGATCACAAAGCTCTGTACTCTCGGCCTTACTGAGGAAGAAGCAGAGAGAAAAATCATCGACGGATTCTTAAAGTAACAGGAGCTGATTATATGCAGAAAATTACAGTAAATATTGAAGGCATGATGTGCAAAATGTGTGAGTCACATATGGACAACGATTTTAAGCATGCTTTTCCTGGTATAAAGAAAGTTACATCGTCACACGAGAGCAAAAGCACAGTTATTATCACTCAGGATGATATTCCGGATGAAAAGCTCAGCGAGGTTGTTACTGCAGGCGGATATAAGTTTATCTCCGCCGAAAGAGAGCCTTATGAGAAGAAAGGGCTGTTCGGGTTTTAAAAAATGTATCTCAGTTTAGCACTTATTTTACTTATGGGTATTGCCCTCGGGGAGCTTTGTAAAAAAATACAGCTCCCTGCACTTTTTGGCATGCTTTTTACAGGAATAATCCTCGGACCGTATGCCCTTGATCTTATCGATTCATCTGTGCTTGACATATCAGCACAGATAAGAAAAATCGCCCTCATAATAATACTTACGAGAGCAGGTCTTTCACTTAATATCAGCGACCTGAAAAAAGCAGGCCGTCCGGCAGTTCTTATGTGTTTCGTTCCTGCGTGCTTTGAGATAGCCGGAATGCTTCTCCTTGCACCGCGTTTTCTCGGAATGACACTAATTGAGTCAGCAGTACTGGGAGCGGTAATTGCCGCAGTGTCCCCGGCAGTTATAGTACCGAAGATGCTGATGCTTATGGAAAAGAAATGCGGTACTGAAAAATGCATTCCCCAGATGATTCTCGCCGGAGCATCAGTTGACGACGTGTTTGTAATAGTAATGTTTTCAGCTTTTACAAGCCTTTCGAAAACGGGTGATTTCTCACCGCTTAAATTTGCGGAAATACCTGTTTCCATTATTCTCGGTGTACTTGCAGGCGCTGCAGCCGGACTGGCAGCAGGTTTCATTATGAAAAAGCTTCACATACGTGACACTGTAAAGATGATAATAATAATATGTACAGGATTCCTTCTGGTAGCCTTTGAGGATGCCTTCGGCGAAGCCGTTCCTTTCTCATCACTCATCGGTGTAATGTGTGCCGGTATCGCAGTTCAGAAGCTTGTTCCTGAAGCTACAGTACGCATATCAGCACGTTTCAGCAAGGTCTGGGTAGTTGCCGAAGTATTCCTCTTCGTGCTTGTCGGAGCCACAGTAAATATCAGCTATGCCCTCAGGGAAGGCCCAGCAGCAGTCGCACTTATCCTCGCTGTTCTCCTGTTCCGTATGCTCGGTGTCTTAGCCTCAGTTCTCGGAACAAAGCTTAACAGCAAAGAACGTCTTTTCTGCATGATGGCCTATCTCCCGAAAGCCACCGTCCAGGCAGCAATCGGCGGCATCCCCCTCGCCATGGGCCTCTCCCGCGGCGACACAACACTTACAGTAGCCGTACTCTCAATCATAATCACAGCCCCTCTCGGTGCCTTCCTGATTGATACATTCCATAAACGTCTGCTGTAATCTCAGTGAACGTCAAAATAAATCTGGCTTTCTCTGTCTTATATTAATGAAAAAAAGTGGAACTCAGAACCATTCTGATTTCCGCTTTTTTTATCCCCCATGACAACCGACACATCAGCAGCAGAGTGTGTTCCTCCGCAGTGAGCACGTAACACTCCCGTATGCATCAGTGCGGAAGCACGTGCCGTAACTCTGACCCTTTTGGTCAGCAAAAGTAAACCTGGCACAGCAAGGAGGAATATACTCTGCTGCGTCCGCTTCGCATTAACAAAAAAATTCCACGGATCACAAAACCCGTGGAATAATTTTTTGTGTTTATTAAACGTAAACTCTTACTTAACAATACTAAGCAGTACACCCGCAGCAACCGCTGAACCGATAACACCTGCAACGTTCGGTCCCATCGCATGCATAAGGAGGAAGTTTGTAGGATTCTCACTTGCGCCAACCTTCTGTGACACACGTGCAGCCATCGGAACTGCAGATACACCAGCTGAACCGATAAGCGGATTAACCTTACCGCCTGTAACTCTGTACATAATCTTACCAAATACAACACCTGATGCTGTACCGATTGAGAATGCGATAACACCAAGTACGATAACCTTTGCAAACTCAGCTGTGATAATCTTGTCAGCTGTTGTAGTAGCACCAACAGATACGCCGAGGAAGATTGTAACGATATTCATAAGTTCGTTCTGAGCAGTCTTTACAAGTCTGTCGCACACGCCGCTTTCCTTGAGGAGGTTACCGAGCATAAGCATACCAACCAGCGGAGCAGCTGAAGGAATGAGAAGTGCAATGATGATTGTAACAGCGATAGGGAAGATAATCTTTTCTGTCTTTCCTACCGGACGGAGAGTTTCCATAACAACCGCACGTTCCTTCTTTGTTGTGAGGAACTTCATGATAGGCGGCTGGATGATAGGAACGAGAGCCATGTATGTGTATGCCGCAAGAGCTATGGTACCTGTTGAGATTGAAGCGCCTGCGCCGAGAAGCTTACTTGAAACGAAAATCGCTGTAGGACCGTCCGCACCGCCGATGATAGCGATTGAAGCAGCCTCTGTTTCAGAAAATCCGAGCATTGCAGCGCCGATAAATGTAAGGAAGATACCAGCCTGAGCTGCAGCACCGAGGAGGAAGCTCTTAGGGTTTGAGATGAGCGGAGCAAAGTCCGTCATGGTACCGATACCAAGGAAGATAAGCGGCGGGAAGAGCTGAAGCTTTACGCCCAGGTAGAGAAGGTCAAGGAGTCCGCCCTCGTGAAGGATCTCCATGTAGTCAATGTTTGTAGGATCTGCGAAGAGCTCCGGAGTGTACATCGCTGTAAGCGGAAGGTTTGTCAGGAGCATACCGAATGAAATCGGAAGCAGAAGAAGCGGTTCGAATTTTTTTGCAATTGCAAGATACATAAATATAAAGGAAATAAGGATCATTAAACAGTTCTGCCATCCTAAGTTTGCAAAACCGCTTGAAGCGCCCAGGTCCTTTATCGTATCAGTAAAGATTCTTAAAACTTCACTCATGATAGATAAATATCCTTTCGTATTAAATTGTAATCAGTGAATCAGAACGGAAGTGTGTTTTCGTGCTGACCGGCAGAGCCCCATACAGAACCCTGACGTCTTCTGCCGTCTGTTCTCTTTATTGATTTTACAGCGTAATTCTTTCCGTCCTGTGCAGCCATCATAGCAACTGCAGCAGAAATTACAGCTATTACTTCAGTGTCGTCTTCAGCAGTAACCGGTGCAGCCGGTGCGCTCACTGGCGGTGCTGACTTTGTGATATTTACAGCCGGTGTCTCTGGCTTTGAGCTCCTGTTCTTCGAAGCGTTTCCGATACCTGTGAATATCTTTCCGAATATGGAAACAAAAATGATAAGAAGAACAAGTGCGAGAAATACGACTACGAGTCCGGTGATAACGACCGCCCAGACTTTAGTCCATGGAATTACCATATCCATAATATTACTCTCCTTATTAAAATAAAATTAAACCATACAATAATAATTATACCTCAGAGCCGCAGATTTTGCAAGCGAAAAACATATAAAATTTTGCGCATTTTTTACTGTCGTATTACACATCATTTCACTGAAAATTATGTGCATTTATCCAAAACAAACAAATCTGATGCGTTATGCTATATTAATAATGTGTAAAATGATATAAATGATTGAATTTGTAATTTTTTTATGGTATAATAATTGTGTAAATACTACTGTGCGTATATGAACGGAATATTTTTGCACAGCATTTTTTTCAGGAGATACACATTTATGAGCGCTAATACAATATTAAAACCCAGAGACTTTGTGAGGTTTCATGTTGATATAGATGACAACTTCAGAGTCGTAAAAACAGACAGGGGTTTTACTGATATTACCGGATTCAAGCAGAACGACGTGGAAACCGGACTGTATATGAGCAGACTCATTCCGACTGATGCCTATCAGGAGTATATTACAACAGTCAGGAAGAGTATAGGAAAGAACGGTGAATTCTGCTTCAGACATCCGATTATACTTAAGGACAGAACCATTATCACCGTAACATGCTACGGTGAGCTTGAGGTTTATGAATCAGTAAACTCCCGCAAGGTAAAGATGATTGCCACCATAAGTGACAGGAGCGGCGAAAACGACAGTGCTGAAGAGGAGTACACGGAAACCGGCAAGGACAGACTTACCGGACTCTATTCACGCGAACGGGGTGAAAAGCTTATCAGGCAGTACCTCAAGATAAAGCCGGAGAGCGAAATATGCGCCCTCTGCATCATAGACGTAGATAACTTCTATGACATAAACGACCAGTACGGCAGGGAGTTCGGAAACTCCATACTTGAGGAGGTGGCCGAAAAGCTTACTTCTGTTATGAGACCTACCGATATTGTCATCCGTCTCGGCGGTGACGAGTTCATGGTGTTTACCAAGAACACAAACAAGGCCTATATGAAGTCCTTCGGTAATTCCATCAGCAAGCGTGTAAACAGCATCTATGCCGGAACTGAAAAGCAGACCGAGATATCATGCACCATCGGCATAGTAAACACCTACTACTCAAACAAGTATGACGTGCTTTTTGACTATGCCTACAAGACCCTTATGTTTGCCAAGAAAACCAAGAAGGGATCATGTCTTCTCTACTCGGAGGTTTCCAATCTTGTTGACTCAAAGGTTCTTGACGCCACAATAATCGAAAAGGGCGTAACCGATATAGCCGATGACAATCCTCATCAGAACGGGGATATTATCTCGTTTGCCTATGCGCTGCTTGAGAAGAGCAGGGACCTGAGGACTGCCATCAGTCTTCTCCTTCCGAAGCTTGCACGTCAGTTTGACTTTTCAAGAGTTGTTGTTTTCGAAATGAACGACGAAAACATGTACTACAGATTCACCTATCACTGGTGCGACAGGGGAAAACCGTCTGACCTCAATGAAGTATATGACCTCAGCCGGAAGGATCTCCTGACGGTGGTTGACCACTTTGAACGTGACGGATTTGTTCACGTTACCCAGAAGATGGTTTCAAAGTTCTCGAAAACACTCAGAAAGATGTTTGAGAAAAATGACAAGTCCCAGTTCTATCTGTCCGCCATGTACAACGAGGGCGCATTCAGGGGCTGTCTGGCTTTTGAGAGCCGTGAAAAGGGCCGGAAGCTTACACAGAACGAGATTTCAACCCTCAAGGAGCTTACAAGGGTTATTTCAACCCATATCACCATTGTAAATGCGGACCTTGCCAGCAAGGCGAAGTCTGACTTCCTTTCACGTATGTCCCACGAGATACGAACACCAATCAATGCCATCAAGGGCATGGCCGACAAGGCAGTGTGCATTCTCGAAAGGGAAGAGGACAATGCTGCGGATATGGTATACGACTGTCTCGAAAAGATTACAATCTCAACCAAGTACCTCACCTCGCTTGTAAATGACATTCTCGACATGTCGAGAATCGAGAGCGGAAAGCTTGAGGTCAACAACGATATATTTGATATCACCAACCTTCTTGAGGACTTTGAGATGATGATACGTCCGCAGGCTGAGCAGCGAATGATAAGCTTCACAGTGGAGAAAAAATTTGAAAACAAGCTGTTTGTGGGTGACCAGTTCAGAATTCACCAGGTTCTTGTAAACCTTGCGGCAAATGCACTTAAGTTCACTCCGTTCAGCGGAAGCATCAGAGTCTGTGTTGAGGAACTTAAGGACAGCGAGGAGTCATCACTGCTGAAATTCAGCGTTGAGGACAACGGCATAGGTATCAGAAAGGAAAATCTCAAGAAGATCTTCGAATCATTTGAGCAGGCCGACAGTGCCGTAACCAAAACATACGGAGGAACAGGCCTTGGACTTTCCATCTGCCGCAATCTCGTCAGTCTTATGGGCGGAAGCATTGACGTAACCAGTGAGGAAAATCACGGTTCAACGTTCTTCTTCACCCTTGAACTCAGAAAATGCCGTTCACTTACCGACTCAATCCGCGAGAAGCTTTACATCAGCCAGCAGAACTTTGACTTCAGCGGAAAGACAGTTCTTCTTGCCGAGGACAACGACTTCAACGCCGAGCTCGCAAAGGCGCTTCTTGAAGATGTAGGATTTGAGGTAAAGCTAGCGCTTAACGGAAAACAGGCGGTTTACTCATTTATATCAAATCCGAGCTACACATACGACGTAATTCTCATGGACGTGCGCATGCCGCTTATGAACGGATACGAGGCAGCAGGCTGCATCCGTAATTCCGAAAAGGAGGACGCGCACTCAGTTCCGATAATCGCCCTGACTGCCAATGCAGCCGGAGATGATGAGAAGCTTACAATCCAGAGCGGAATGAATGCATACCTTTCAAAGCCTTTTGAAAAGGAAATGCTCTACATCATGCTCAAGCAGTTCCTCGAAGGTACTGCAGTAATCACCGACCGGTCCGACGAAATGCCGCCGGGATATTAAGAGGTAAAGGGGCGAATCCCCTTTAATCCCCACTCCCGAAAATCAGGCGCAGCCGGATTTTCGGATTAATTATAAAAACACCCTCTGAAAAAAACAGGGGGTGTTTTTTATTTTTTTTGTCACTCTGGAGTCACTTAAATCGTATATAATAAGGGAGTACTGTACGGGGTTTCTTAAAAAATCCTTAAGGAAACCTTAAGGTGCTTGTACGGGTGCTGTTTATATGGTAAGATGTATTTGTTCAGATTAGTTCAGTTCAGGGTTAAAGGGCCAAAGTTCCTTTAATCCCATACCCCGAAAACACTTGACAAGTAACCGCAATATATAGTATGATTATCTATGTATATGTGTGACAATATGTATGCACGGAACAAAAGAAAAAGATTTTTATGAACGGAGGTAACAGAAACTTGAAAAAAACAAAGAGAGAAAAAACAACCGCCGGGACGCGGACGCTTAAGAAAAGCGAGAGAATAACGGAACTGACATTCCTTGCCCCAAGTGTGGCAGGCGTGCTTCTGTTTTTCATCCTGCCTTTTTTTGTGGTCATCTGGTACTCGGTAATAGACAATCCGATAAACCGTGACTTTGTTTTTCTCGACAACTTTATCGCAATTGTTCAGAACGAGGCGTTTCAGCTTGCGGCAAAAAACACTGCACTGTTTTCAGTTATGGCAGTACCGCTTGCAGTTGTCCTTTCGCTGATGCTTGCAGTTCTGCTTGAGTCGAAGATTCACTTCAGAAGCCAGATACGCGCTTCATTTCTCTGCCCGCTTATGGTCCCTACGGCATCAGTTGTTCTCGTGTGGCAGGTTATGTTCCATAAGTACGGTACTGTAAACCAGATTCTTGAGATGTTCGGTGCTGAACCGACTGACTGGCTTAAAACTCCGAAGGGCATGATAGTAGTAGTTATCATGTTTCTCTGGAAGAACCTCGGCTACAACATGATTCTTTTCCTTGCGGGACTTTCAAATATTCCGGGGGACATCATGGAGGTTGCCATGCTCGAAGGGGCAGGACCTTTCTACAGGTTCTTCCATCTCAAGCTCAGATATCTCTCACCGACAATCCTGTTTGTAACCATACTTACACTTATAAACTCATTCAAGATTTTCCGTGAGGTATACCTGCTGACCGGTGACTATCCGGATTCGCTGTACATGATTCAGCACTTTATGAACAACACCTTCTCGCTTCTTGAGTACCAGAAGCTCTCATCATCAGCAATCATCATGTCACTTGTAATGGTGGTAATCATTGCAGTTCTCTTCATAGCTGAGTACTGGTTCGGAAAGGACGTGGAGTGATGGAAAACAAAAAGTCCTTTAAGTACAGATTCAGGAAAAATGCACTTTCCGTGTTCTTCACAGTGTTCGCATCAGTCTGCGCCCTGCTGTTTCTGTTTCCGACCGCAGTTACAATAGCCAATTCCTTCATGACGCAGAAGGAGATAAATGCAAACTACGGCGCGATGATAAGCAACTTTGACAAAAACGAAACAAAGAAAACATATATATCGGAAAAGCTTAACCTCAAGCTTATTCCGGACAGGGTTTCCGCGGAGCAGTACACAACAGTGCTGTTCAAAAGCTCAGACTACCTCATGAAGTTCTGGAACTCGGTAATACTTGTAGTGCCGATTGTTCTCTTCCAGCTGATAGTCGCTTCACTTGCGGCCTACAGCTTCGCAAGGTACCGCGGGCGTTTCAAGGAACTGCTGTTCTTCCTCTACGTTATACTCATGCTTATGCCGTATCAGGTTACTCTTGTACCTAATTACCTGGTGGCAGATGCCCTCGGAATACTCAACACCAGAATGTCAGTCATCCTTCCGGGTATCTTTGCACCGTTCAGCGTATTTCTCCTTGCAAAGGTAATGCGCAGGATACCGACGTCATTCATTGAAGCTGCAAAGCTTGACGGCGCAGGCGAGGTTCAGATATTCACACAGATCTGTCTGCCTCTTTCAAGAAGCGCAATTTTCTCAGTTGCACTTCTGAACTTTATCGACTACTGGAACATGGTTGAGCAGCCGCTTATAATGCTCTCTGACACAGACTATCACCCTCTGTCAGTATTTCTCTCAAAAATCAACTCAGGGGATGTCGGACTTGCATTTGCGGTAGCTGTAATATATATGATACCGACACTTCTCATGTTCTTCTACGGTGAGGACTACCTCGTGGAAGGCATAGCATATTCGGGCGGAATAAAAGGATAACAAAACAAATGAAAGGACAGAAATAAAATGGCCGGCAAAGATATTTCAAAAAATACCGAAGATTCAGGAAAGAACAGAAGAGAGTGGGTTAAGAACGTCATAATCGTTTTTCTACTCATAATGCTCCTTCTCACATTTTTCTCAAATACAATTATGAACTACTCCCTTCCGGAGGTATCCGTTACAAGAATCGGCAGGGACAAGGTCTCAAAATCATACACTGCTGACCTTACAGTCGAGGCTAACAAGACATACCTTGTAACAGCAGAGGAAAACAGGGATATAAAAAGAGTTGCCGTCAAGAGAGGCCAGGAGGTAAAGGAAGGGCAGACACTTTTCTTCCTCACTGAGGTTAAGGACAGCAGGGAGGCAAGGGAGCTTCAGGAACAGATAGATGCAGCACGGGACGCATATGAAAAGGCGCTCATCACTGTTTCAAAGGACTACTTCGAACTCAATCAGGCAGTCCAGATTGCAAGGGACAAGCTTAATCAGGCAATAAACGACAGAAACAATGCGCCTTCCGCACCTTCTGTAAATCCTGCAGAGACAGCAAAGCTCAGGGAGAGAAAGTCAGCTCTTTCATCAGACATCGGATTTATAACTGAAAAGAACTGGGATCTTGTCAGCAGCGAAACTTCAGGAAAGTTTGCGGACGAGTACACAGCATTCTCAAAGACTGAGGGCGAGCTTGAAGCAGTTCAGGCTGAGTGCGGCAGATATCAGGAGATTATTACAAATGCCGGTGCTGAGAACGGAACAAAGGAACTTGAAAGAAACATCAGCAACCTTAAGATATCACTTGAGCAGATAAAAAATGACCCTGAGAGCGCAGGCGGCGTTCCGGCTCTTGAGGCTAAGATTAAGTATGCCGAGGAAGACCTCGCAGAGGTTAAGGAAGCAATTGCCTCACTTGAAAAGGCAAAGACTGACCTTGCTGCAAAGCAGGCAGCACATAAAACGGCAAAGACAGCCTTTGAAAGAAAGATAACAGAGGTAACAGGAGCTGTTTCAGCAGAAATAGCATCCATAGAAGCGCAGCTTGAAACAATGCAGGGCGGTTTCTCAGGCATGACAGAACACATTGACTATGATGAGGCTGTAAGAACTGCGCAGTATTCACTTGATGCTGCTGTTAATGCACTTGAAAAGCAGATGGCTGCTGACAGAGTGACTGATGCACAGGATCAGATTGACCTTGAAGCACAGAGAAAGAAGATAGAGCTTTTTGAACAGGATATGGAAAAGCTTGTTTCAAAGCAGACTGCTACGGAGATAAAGGCACCTGTTGACGGTGTCGTTGAGGAGATAATGGCGCTTTCAGGTCAGTCAGTTATGGAAAATGACGAGCTTATGAAGCTTAACATATCTGACGACGGTTTCACAGCGACCATTCAGGTAACTGCAGAACAGGCAAGAAGCCTTCAGAAGGGTAAAGCTGCAAAGATTGACGGCAGGGACAAGGTTACAGCAGTTGTAAAGAATATAACCAAGGACAAGGCTGATTCAGCAAAGTTCACTGTTACCTTCACAGTTGAGGGAAACGTAACTGCAGGCCAGGTGCTTAAGGCAGAGCTCGGTGATTCACCGGCATCATTTGACAGGGTTATTCCGCGAAATGCTGTAAAGAAGGATTCAACAGGCAGCTTCGTTTATGTTGTAAAGTCCAAGAGCACACCTCTCGGAAACAGATATATAGTTGACAAGGTTTCAGTAACAGTACAGGCTGAGGACGACACACAGTGTGCAGTATCCGGTGATTTCGGTGATTCTGCTGACTACATTATCACTGCTTCCTCAAAGCCGTTCTCCGCAGGTGACCAGGTAAGATTTGCACAGGAGTAAGCTGAGATGACCAGAAAAACAAAAGTGATAACAACGGCGTCTGCAGCAGCTGCACTTGTACTGCTGTCAGTTTCGCTGAAGGGAATCTCAGGCAGCCTTGAATCACAGAACATGGCAGAACGCTGGCAGGGAGGCGACCTCAGATACTCACAGGTATCTGTTTTTTACCCTGAGGGCCGCGGCTCCTATGATATTTCAGAGACAGAGCACTTCAGAACGGATATTGCCGAGAAGGTAAAGACAGGTTCATTCAGGCCGGAAAACGAAGATGCACAGGTGTGGACCTGCGGGTATTCTTCGGTTATTACAAGGGCTGATGTAAGTCTGTACAGTGACACAACCGGTAAAATAACTCCGGTGCCTTCTCAGTTCAGCATTACCGGAACAGGCGGTGACTTTTTTGAGTTTCATCCGTTTAAAATCCTCTCAGGAGGCTTAATCTATGATGATGAGCTCAGAAATGACCGTGCAGTTCTTGATGAACAGGCAGCGTGGAATATTTTCAGTTCCACTGACGTGGCCGGAATGAAGTTTCTGATAAACAGCACAGAGTTTGAGGTTGCAGGTGTTATCCGTGCAGAGGACAGTTCTGCGGTAAGAAAAGCTTATCCGGACGCACCTCTGATTTACGTTCACTACAGTGCGCTTGAGGAGGCAGGACTGAATACTTCACTGCTCTGCTGTGAAGCAGTACTTCCGAATCCCGTATCAAACTATGCCAGAAATATGGTTCTCGAAACCTACGGGGTAAACACTATGACAGAAGCTCCTGACGGTAAGGACCCTGAAAAGTCAGTTCCGGTTGTTGTTACAGAAAACACAGGCAGATACTCTGTTCCGAATCTCTGGAAGGGGCTGAAGTCGTTTGACATGCTTTCAGTTTCTGACAGAAGCATAGCCTGGCCGTACTGGGAAAATGCAGCGAGGATAAACTATGTCAGGGCAGTTATACTGTTTCTGCTGGCACTTCTCGCCGGTTCGTATCTCCTGATAACGGCACTCGCTGAAGGGGCTCGTCTCTGGCTTCACAGAACATGGCATCTTAAGGATTTCCTTGAGGATATGATGTATAAGTATACATACAAAAAGAGAACGTCTGACTATATTACAGCAGATGTTCAGGACGAAACGGACGGACGTTTCGAACAGTAACAGGATTTTCCCGGCGCCGGAGTCACCGGTATGCCGGTTATAATCAGCGGGTGAGCGGATAATTCTTATCGGTCACTCCTAAGGAAAAGAAAGGAAAAAAGAAGAATGAAGAAATCAAAATTTGTAACAAGAGCGGTAAGCTCACTTCTCGCAGCAGCGATGCTGGCAACTCTCGCCTCATGCGGTCCGAAAAGTCCGGAAAAAGGCGGAGATATGGGTGTTTCCAATAAGCCGAGACAGATTGTGAACTACTATACATCAGAGATGTTCACAAAGCCGGAGAGCCTTGGCTATGTAAACAGTATTTTCACAGCCGGAGAGAAGGTTTTCATTTACGGTGAGAAGAACAGCAGCGCGGCTGAAAAAGTGTCACTTGCCATAAACGAAGAGACAAAGGAAGTAAAGGATATTTCCATCGACGGTATTAAAGCTGACTACATTAACGGCGTACATTATTTCGGCGACAGGCTTCTTGTAATGTACCAGACAGAGAATGACTATAAAAACAAAATGGCACTGGTTAATACCGCTGACGGTACAGTTATAAAGGAAACAAATCTTCCTGACAATTCATATGTTTCAAGCTGTATGCTTGACAAGGACGGTAACTTTGCAGCTTCTGTACAGAGCTGGGGCGGAGTATCATCACAGAGTACTCTCCGCACATATGACCGCACTACACTTGAGGAAAAGAACTCAGTTGACCTCAATGCCCTTGTATCTGCAGACGGCGGAAACTCATACATAAACTCAACTGCCTTTGACAATGACGGTAACCTGTATATTCTCTGCGGTGAATATGATCCGGATACAGATACGGAGATGACAACACTTACCAAGGTGAAAGACGGTACTGTTGAATACGCAGTGGATGACTTTTCTGACCTTGAAAACGCGGCATTCCTTCTTAAGAGACCAAACGGAAATATGTGCATAATGTCACTCGAAGGCATGAGCGGTTTTGTGTTCAGCGAGATTGACAATGCTACAGGCGAAGTAGTAAACAGGCCTCAGGTAAAGGTTGATATTCAGAGTATCAGGGGCATCTGCCAGAACTATGACAAGGCAGATCTTGTATATCTTGATGAAACCGGCATCTGGAAGATTGATGCTGACAAGGAAAAGCCTGAGAAGATGTATTCCTTCGGAACAGATATTCCTGAGGAATGTTCCAGCAGCTACGAAATATCATACAGCAACGGTTCGTTCTATTTCTACGGAGAGTCATACGGTGATTCAAGAAGCGTGATTTACTCATTTGACGAGGACGGCAACGAGCTCGGAACATTACTGCCGGAACTCGGAAAGGACGAATACGTTACTGCAGTAACAGTAAATGCAGACGGTAAGATATGCCTTCTTGCACAGTGCTACAAATATGATGAGGAAACAGAAAGCGGAAGCAGCGTATATAACTTATATGTAATGAGCCAGGACGGAGCAACTGAAGCAGTTACAGACTTAAGCTCAGTAAGTATTGATGGTGCTGATGTATATGTTGACCAGATAGTTCCTCTCAGAGACGGAAGCATTGCAGCTCTTGCACAGGCATACGACCAGGTCGCAGGTGAATCAAAAGCCTTTGCAGCAGTAATTGACGCTTCAGGAAATCTCATTTCAAAGGTAGAAGACGAGAGCATCATGTATATTGAAAATGCCGTTTCAACTGCTGAAGGCGACTATCTCTTCTATTACGAGAAGAACAAGTCTGGTACCTCATGCATTAAGTTTGATGCTCAGACAGGTGAAATTCTTGAACATCCTGATTTTGAACTTCCGGATTCCTGGCGTTCAATGGGTACTGACGGAAACTATGACTTCTGCTATCAGACAGGTGAAGGTATTTACGGATACACAGCTGCAGACAAAAAATCAACAGAAATCCTTAACTGGGTTGACAGCGATATTTTATTCACAGCACAGAAGGCAGCGTTCCTCGGAGACGACACTATTATATGTCTTGCTTATGACTATGAGGTAGGCGATACGCAGATTTACCGTCTCAGAAGAGCAGATGAGGAAACACTTAAGAAGATACAGAACAAGAAGCTCATCACAGTTGCAGGCCTTGACCTTGGCTATGACAACAGCTTCAGAGAGAAAATCGTTGACTTCAACAGAAACAGTGATGAATACAGAATCCAGGTCAATGACTACGGCAAGTTCAGCAAGTGGGAGGATGACACATACACATCAGGTGCCTTCCAGCTCAACAATGACATGACAGCAGGAAACACACCTGATATTATCATCGGAAACTCTGAGATTGATATGACATCATTTGCGGCCAAGAAGATTCTTGCTGACCTTACAACATACTTCGAAAAGGATCCTGATATCCATAAGGAAGACTTCTTCGAAAATATATTCGATGCATACTCATATGACGGAAAAATGTATCAGGTGGTTTCAAACTTCTCAGTATCAGCAATTGCAGGACCTGCATCAAAGCTTGGCAGTGAACCTGGCTGGACACATGAAGAGTTTTTAAGTCTCAGAGACAACGGAGATATATTCTACAGAAATAACTATACAAAGGATGAGCTTGCAAACAGACTTATAAAGTCAAATCTCTCTGAGTTTGTTGACTTTGAAAAGAAGACATGTGACTTTGACAACAGCAGATTTACAGGACTTATCGATCTCGTATGCGAGGAAGGCAGAGAGCCTGGAGAAGATGAGGATATCTACGATGAGTCAGCACGTTTTGAAGAGGCAAAGCGTTTTAAGGACGGCAAGTGTCAGGCTGAAATAATCAGACTTGACGGATTCTATGACATCCTTAACCTCCAGCAGGGTGCTCTCGGTGAAGAAGCAGTCATCAAGGGATTCCCTGCATCTGAGGGAAGCGGTGCTCTTATTACTTCGGATATATCATTTGCCGTATGTGAGAAGTCAAAGAACAAGGATGCGGCCTGGGAATTTATCAGAGAGTTCCTTACAGAGGAGTATCAGGACGGTCTTAATGACAATTACATTCACACACTTCCTTCAAGAAAGTCATCATTTGAAAAACTCCTTACAAAGGCAAAGAACGACGACAGCATGGGATATGCAGTTGAAATGCCTGACGGAACAATGGAGGATATGAAGCCGCTTGATGACAAGACAGCAGATAAGATCAGAGCAGCAGTTGAAGCAGCTGACCGCTGCGCAGTTTCTGACGAAAGAATCGGAAAAATAATTGACGAAGAGCTTGAAGCAGTAAAGAAGAACGGAAAGTCTTCAGCTGAAGCTGCATCACAGATTCAGAACAAGGTTTCACTCTATCTTAAGGAAATCAAGTAATCAGGTAAACAATAATCAGTTCAGAAATTAAAGCCGCGCACTCTCTTTAAATCCTGAACTGCAGGGCCGGGACCAAAGTCCCGGCCTTGCTTTTTTTTACAGCATAATGTATAATAAACATATATGTGTATTTTTGCAGAAAGGATAATCCATATGAAAAAAAAGGATATGATAAAAATCATTGCAGGGCTGTTTGCGGCTGTAACTGTTATGGCTTCTTTTTCATCCTGCAGCGGTAATGATTCATCATCAGTGTCAGAGCATAAGGAAAGCTCAGTTTCCGATTCAGAAGCTGATGAACCGGAGACAGTCAGGGAACTGACAGCTTTACCGGTCGGAACGGAACATGACTATGAAAATATACGCACTCTTCAGACCGCCGGAGACAATATCTATATATTTGAACAGAAAAATGAAGTAGTTCAGAGGGAACTCTCAGTCATGGTTTCAGTTCATGACAGGACAAAGAGTGACTTTTCACTTGAGGCGGCGGATTACTCATATATCCAGTACATGGCAATCAACGATAACAGAACAGTAATGATTTACTGTGATGACGATAACAGACAGAGGATGTGTTCCATAGACGCTGAGACCGGAAAGGCAGTTTCGGATGTGGAAATTTCCGGTGATGTCAATTATTCCAATATCAGAAGTGACGGAAACGGAAACTTTACGGTTATAAAGAATGACTACACCGGTGACCTTGCAGAGATTCATCTCGAGTGGTTTGACGGCGATACTCTTGAGTCCGTAAAAGACATAAACCTGTCCGGAGGTATTCTTAAGTCTGACAGTGAAGCCGTAATCGATGCATTTGCATGTCCTGACGGAAGTGCATATATTTTCGGAATAAACTACACACCGGACTTCAGAACTGAGCCGTCCCTTTATAAACTTGATTCAGAGGGAAATCTGCTCTGGGCAAAGACAGATTTTGATGACTGGGATGAGCATTTTACAGGAATATATATGGGTGTGAACGGAAACCTCTGCGTTGCGACTACACTTGACTATTCTGAGTACTATGTCCGCGAGACCGACTGTGAAACAGCAGAGCTTATAGAAAAGCACACTATAAATATCCCTAAGTTCTCGAACTTTATCAGTTCGCTTATGCTTCCCGGATATGACTTTACATATATAAGCACTGCCGGCGTTACCGGATATAATTTTAAGACAGGCGAGTCTGAAACTGTGCTGAGCTTCGGAGAGGACCTTGATCCGGGGCTTAAGGATTCATTTACAGCTTCATCCTGCGGTGACAGAATTTATTTCTACTCAATAGCAAATGCTGAGTCAGGCCGTACGGTAACAGCTGCCGGCGCAGACGGAAAGACCGTGTACAGCAGGGAACTTGATGCGACATACGGATATGCATCTGCCTTCTGTGCAGCAGAGGACGGAACAGTGGTCTATGCCGAAACATATGATCCGGGCGGAAAGAAGGAGACATCCAGCGGCTTTAATACAGCCTATATCTTCCACATTCTTGACGAAAAGGGAAATCCTAAGAGCTCCTTTAAGATAAATGAAATTGATGAATACGGTGATGCAAGCATCCAGAAGATAGCCTTCGGCAGCGACGGTAACCTGTACATGCTGTTCCAGACTTTTGACAATGAAAATATCGGTACAGTTGTTTACGTAACAGACCGCAGCGGAAAGATTATAAAAAAATATGACAGCACAAAGCAGGGCTTTGTTATAACCACCCTTCTTGTAAGCAGCAGCGGCGAAAAGGCAGTGTGCATAAAGGGCGGAGAGGACGGAACAACAGTTGTTTCATTCAGTCCGGACGGAACTCTGAAGGAGGAGTTTACCGTGGTGCTTGATGACAGTGATTCGATACTTAACGGAAAGGGTGAACACGATCTTTACTGGCGCTCAGGCGACGTGATTTACGGCTGCGGGAACGGTTCTGATGAAGCTGATGTTATCGCGGACCTTTCAGGCGTGCTCACTGGTATAAACGATATCTATATTGATTCGGAAAGCAGATTTATCTGCAGCACATATGACTCCGAAACAGGAGAGACCGGAGTAAGTGCTGTTTCTGTATCCTGATAATGCGTTTACAATAAGGAGGATTAAAAGATGAAGAAATTCAGAAGAACTCTTGCAGGAATAACTGCTGCCGTGCTTGCATCTGCGGCGGTATCAGTATTCCCGGCAGGAAACGGCATTTCACAGGGAAATATTTCTGAGGTAAATGCGGCAAAAGCGGAATTCAACTATGCGGAAGCACTTCAGAAGTCACTGTTTTTCTATGAATGCCAGCAGGCAGGACCGCTTCCTGAGTGGAACAGGGTAACCTGGCGTGCGGACTCAACAATGTCTGATGACGTAACAGGCGGATGGTATGATGCCGGTGACCACGTAAAGTTCAATCTCCCTATGGCTTACTCTGCGACAATGCTTGCCTGGGGACTTTACCAGTACGGTGACGGTGTTGAAAAAACCGGCGAATATCAGAACTATCAGAACAACCTTGAATTTGTCCTTGACTATCTTGTGGACTGCGACAGAGGAGACAAGGTAGTTTACCAGATAGGAGAAGGCAATGCTGACCACAAGTGGTGGGGAGCTGCCGAGCTTGTTGAACTTGAGATGGGCAAGCGTCCGTCATACGAAGGTGACGGTTCATGCGTTGTCGGCGAGATGTCAGCTGCACTTGCTGCAGGCGCTGCTGCTCTTAAGGGAAAGTCAGACAAAACAGACAGGTACCTTGAGTGTGCTGTTCATTACTTTGACCTTGCATGGAAGGTGCAGAGCGACAAGGGCTACAAGGCTGCAAGTACCTTCTATGATTCATGGAGCGGCTTCTGGGACGAGCTTTTCTTTGCTGCCAACTGGCTCTATATTGCCACAGGTGATGAAGGATACCTTAAGAAGGCTGAGGAGTGTATTCCTAATCTCGGAAGGGAAAACCAGTCAGAGGAACTCAAGTACACCTGGGGTATGTGCTGGGATGACGTTACACAGGGCGGATTCCTTCTCTATGCGCAGAACACAGGCAGTGAGGAATACAAAAAGCAGGTTCAGAAACACCTTGACTACTGGTCACTTCCTGAAGGATACGGCGGAAAGGCAGTTTATCACCTCAAGGACGGTCTTGCATGGCTCGACTCATGGGGCTGTCTGAGATATGCATGCAATGCCGGCTTCCTTGCAGCAGTTGCATCAGACACACTCTTTAAGGATGATGCCGAAAAGAAGGCACAGTATACTGATTTTTACGAGACACAGATTAACTACTGCCTCGGCGGAAATGCTGACGGAAGAAGCTATGTCGTAGGCTTCGGTGAAGGTGCACCTGAGCATCCTCATCACAGAACCTCACACGGTGCATGGGATGATATGAAGGCTGAAGCTCTTAAGCATCACAGACATGTCCTTTACGGTGCGCTTGTAGGCGGCCCGGGCAAGGACGGCAAGTACGAGGATGCCGTTGACAACTATGTAAACAATGAGGTTGCCGATGACTACAACGCCGGATTTACAGCTCTTCTGTGCAAGATGGTTTCAGTTTACGACTGTGAAACTCTTCCGGACTTCCCTCAGCCTGAGGAGCCGGACGGCCCTGAGTTCTGGATTCAGGCAAATATCAACCAGGAATCAGAGTCATATACAGAGCTTAAGATAAATGCAGTAAACCATTCGGCATGGCCTGCAAGATATATAAAGGACCTTTCATACAACTATTACTTTGATATATCAGAGATACTTGACGCCGGACTTTCAGCAGACGACATCTCAGTAAGAATAGGCTATGATGAATGGTCACAGGCTGAGGTGGAAGGTCCTCTTCAGTACGACGGAAATGTTTACTATATAAAAATAAAATACTCAGACGGTTCAGTTCTTGCTCCTATCGGCAAGGAACAGGAGAAGGCAGAGCTTCAGGTAAGAATAATGATTCCTGATGCAAACAAGGTATGGGATTCATCAAATGACTACTCAAGGGAAGGTCTTTCAAAGGACAGTCTTGACCAGACCATAACTGACAGAATCACAATGTACGACGGTGACACACTTGTATGGGGAACTGAACCTGACGGAACAAAGCCGGGTACCCAGACTCCTTCAGTAACACCGACAAAGACACCGGGTGACACAGACACACCTCAGACACCGCCTCCTTCAGATACCGGGGATAAACTTCCCGGCGATGTAAACCTGGACGGGACAGTTGACCTTACTGATCTCTCTGAGCTTGCAGTTCGTCTCGTGGACAAAAAGGAATTCACCGGCCTGAAAAAACTGAATTCTGACGTTGACAGAGACGGTAATGTTACACTTGCAGACCTCGCAACACTCAGACAGTATATTTCAAAAGTGATAGACAAATTATAAACTATGGCAATTAACAGGGACGAGTGTCCGGACTTCCTCAATGACTATATTTTTTATCTGCGTATAGTCAGAGGAAGAGCCGAGACAACAGTAAACGAATATTTTATCAATATACGCCTTTTCCTGCGTTTTATTCTTAAAACAAAGCAGAATCTCAGCCAGCCGGTGGAGTCACTGAAGATAAAGGATTTTCCGCCGGAGCTTCTTAAGGAGATAACTCTCAGGGACATCTATGACTTTGAGTATTTTCTTGCGGACGAGAGGAAAAACAAGCCTGCTGCAAGAGCACGAAAGACAGCGGCGCTCAAGAGCTTTTTTCACTATCTGAACAAAAGGGCGAATCTTATTGAAACAAATCCGGTTGACGATATCGAGATGCCGACAGTAAAAAAGGCTCTCCCGAAGTTTCTTACACTTGAGGAGAGTCTGCGTCTGCTGTCATCCGAGTCGTTTGAAAATCCGGAACGTGACTTCTGCATGGTCACACTGTTTCTTAACTGCGGTATGCGACTCAACGAGCTTGTAAGTATAAATATAAGCGACATAGACTTTGAGGAAAGACGTCTTCTGCTAAAGGGAAAGGGCAACAAGCAGCGTATTATCTATATAAATCACGCCTGCATCTCAGCACTCAAGACATACATCAATTCGAGAAAAAACCCTCCCGAGGAGCCTGACGCGCTGTTTCTCAGCAGAAACAAACGCAGAATAAGCAGGAGAAGGGTGGAGCAGATAATCGAAAAGCTCCTGAATGAGACCGGCCTTGGCAACCGCGGAATATCCCCGCACAAACTCCGCCACACAGCCGCCACTCTCATGTATCAGCACGGAAACGTCGACACCCTCGTCATCAAAGAGGTCCTCGGCCACGCCAGCATAGCCACCACCGAGATCTACACCCATCTCTCCGACGACCTCAAACAGTCCGCCGCCGAAAACACCCCTCTCGCCAAAATGAAAAAATCCCCTCCCAAAAAATCCCCCGACACCACAAACTAACACTAATATCAAAATTGAGCGAATGCCGCGAATGGTGCGAATGGTGCGAATGGTGCGAAGGGTGCGAAGGGTATAAGGGGCGACCGCAAAGCCCCTTAACTAAATTCCCTCCACCGTTATATCAAAGAAGATTAACATAAACTCCACTACAACAATATAGCCAAAATTTCTCTAAAATAATTATTAATTTTATGGAATTTACTTTTAAAGTGAAATAAAAATGTGAAAACACTCGACAAAAACGAATAGTTTATGTATAATTATATTGGCGGCGAAAAGGATTTACGCCGCCGTTATAATTATCACACCTCGCACTGCCACACATATTAGTCAGGCGTGCGACCGGTTTACAGAAAATTACCATACCCTGTAAACCTTATGGGCGTTATCGGAGGGAGTAAAAAAAATGAACGAAAACATGAAGAGCGTCATCCTTAACCGCATCAACAGAACAGCGGAAGCTCTTAAGAAAAACAATATGGAATTTCACTACGCTGAGTCTAAAATAGAAGTACTCACAATCATCAGCAATCTCCTCAAAACAGGAGACGTGGTAGCCACAGGCGGCTCAGTAACCCTTGATGAGTGCGGCGTTATCGATCACTTAAGATCAGACAAGTACAAGTACCTCGACAGGGAAGCAATTGACCACGACAAGGTTGAAACACTTTACCGCGCTTCATTCAACGCTGATGCATATATCACAAGTGCAAATGCAGTTACCGAAAACGGTGAACTCTTCAACGTTGACGGCAGAGGAAACCGTGTGGCAGCTATCTCATACGGCCCTAAGTCAGTAATCGTTGTTGTAGGCTACAACAAGATTGTAAACAACCTCGATGAGGCAGTGAACAGAGTTAAGTCAACAGCTGCTCCTGCAAACACACAGCGTCTCACATGTGCAACATACTGCTACGAAAGAGGCTGCTGCATTTCTGAAAAGAACGGTCTTTCAAACATCACCGACGGATGTGATTCAGATTCAAGAATCTGCTGTGACTACCTTATCACAGGTCACCAGAGAGAAAAGAACAGAATCAAGGTTATCATCGTAGGTGAAAAGCTCGGATTCTGATAAAAAAAGTACATACCAGGTGTTTCACGGGTTATGCCCCTGAGACACCTGTTTTTTCATAACCTGTTTAACAGCCGCAGCAACAGGATAAAATTCTGTCATAAAAAAAGGGGGTGTTAAAAAATTCCTCTGTACAAAGAAATCAGCACATCAAAGTCACGTAAGTACGACTTTGATGTGCTGATTATTTTATTATTCAGGCTGTTTCTAAACAGCTCCTTTGATATTTATACTGTGTGATTACTTTACAGCGTTAAATGCCTGTTTTATATCATCGAGGATATCCTCAACGTTTTCGATACCTACAGAGAGTCTGATCATACCCGGATCAATACCTGCAGCAACGAGCTGCTCTTCTGTAAGCTGTCTGTGTGTTGCACTTGCCGGATTGAGAACACATGTTCTGATATCAGCAACGTGAACCTCGTTTGATGCAAGCTTAAGAGCGTCCATAAACTGTACAGCAGACTTTCTGCCGCCCTTTATAGTGAAGCTGATAACACCGCATACACCAAGAGGGAGATACTTCTTTGCTCTTTCATAGTGTGAATCACTTTCAAGACCGGCGTACTTGATTTTTTCAACCATATCTGAAGCTTCAAGGAACTTTGCAACAGTAAGAGCGTTTTCACAGTAACGCTTCATTCTTACTGCAAGAGTCTCAAGGCCGAGGTTGAGAAGGAATGAGCTGTTTGCAGCAGGATAGCATCCGAAGTCTCTCATGAGCTGGTGTCTTACCTTGATGATGTACGGAGCGTGCGGGTACTTTTCTGTGTAAACAGTACCGTGGTAGCTTTCATCCGGCTCAGTGAAGCCAGGGAAACGGCCTGACTTAGCCCAGTCAAACTTACCTGCGTCAACGATAACTCCGCCGACCTGAACAGCATGACCATCCATGTACTTTGAAGTTGAATGAATTACAACGTCAGCGCCCCATTCGATAGGACGGCAGAGAACAGGAGTAGCAAATGTATTGTCAACGATGAGCGGGAGACCGGCCTCGTGAGCCAGATTTGCCCATCTTTCAATATCAAGAACAGTAAGTGCAGGATTTGCAATTGTCTCACCGAAAATGCACTTTGTATTAGGTCTGATAGCAGCCTTTATTTCCTCATCAGTTGCATCAACGTCCACAAAAGTACATTCGATACCCATCTTTTTAAATGTGAATGAGAAGAGGTTTACAGTACCGCCGTAGATTGAAGAGCTTGAGATGAAGTGGTCACCTGCGTTACAGAGGTTGAGAATTGAGAGAAGTGTTGCAGCCTGTCCTGATGAAGTACACATAGCAGCAACACCGCCTTCGAGAGCGGCAATCTTCTTTTCAACAGCATCTGTTGTAGGATTTTCAAATCTTGAGTAGATCATACCGAGCTGCGGATCGTCAAAAACGTCAGCTACAGCATCAGTTGAATTATACACATATGTTGTGCTCTGGTAAATAGGCATAACTCTTGGTTCGCCGTTCTTTGGAGAGTAGCCTTCGTGAAGGCACTGTGTTTCGATTTTCATGAATTGTTTTCCTCCGTTACTTTAATAAAATAACGCTGATCTCAGGCACCGGATGCCGGGTGAAATCAGCGTTTTATTCTGAAAAAATTTCACATAAAAAATTATATTACTTTTTTTATGCTTTGTCAATTACTTGTTCGTACCAGTTAATCTGATTCTTACCGTTTTTCTTTGAGTAGTAGAGGGCCTTGTCCGCACGTTCTATGCATTTTTCAAGCGTATCCCCGTCTTTTATTTCGGTAACGCCTACGCTGAGTGTAATTCTTCTGTCGGTAAAGCTGAACTCAGTTTCCCTGAGCTTTTTGCAGACCTGACTTATGATGTGCTCCTGTATTCCGGTGTCCTCTCCGAACATAAGAATCATAAATTCCTCACCGCCGAATCTACCGGCAAAACCGTTTACTCTTGATATTTCCTTAAGAATAGAGCCGAGCTTTGCAAGAACCACGTCACCGTTGTCGTGTCCGTAGGTGTCGTTTACACTCTTGAAGTTGTCGATATCCATCATAACCAGCTGAAGTGTATCGTTAGGTCTGTGGTGTGCGATTTTTGATGAAGCAGTTTCCATGAAGTGACCTCTTGAGAAAACCTTTGTAAGATGGTCGTATTCGGTCTTTTCCCTGTACTTTGATGTTTCCTGCTTTGAGGCCGTCATTGCTTCATTTGCCTTGTCAATTTCGCTCTGTTTCTTCTTCAGCTTGTGCCTGCTTCCGAGAATAACGAGAACGAGTATAGCGGCAACTGATAATACAACTATAAGCACTCTGGCGATATTGTGGGTAAAAAATTCAATGAATGTAAAGTTGTTTTTCATGTAAAGGTTTTTGTTGATTGAGTCCCTTATCATCTCGGAGTTCATTTTACCAAGTGCCGTGTCAAGAAGACCGCAGAGAACCGAATTGCTTTTCTTTGCAGCAAATCCGTAGCTTACACTGGTTCCGAGCTCCTCAATCTCAAACCCGTCAAGTGTGGCACCGCTGCTCAGGTAGTAGTTAAGAACATTGTCCTCTATGATAAATGAAGTCGCAAAGCCTTTTTTGAGAGCATTCAGACAGCTCTTTACGTTGTTGAAATGAATAATATCCGCATCCGGCTTGTTGTCGCTTATATACACAGCCTGTACCGGACTTGATGCCAGAACGGCTATTTTCCTGTAGATGTCAGAAGGTGCGTCCGGAAGATAAATGACCTTCATCTCGTCATTTACAAACTCTCTTGTGGATATGGTATATTCACGTTCAAGCCTCCACATATCCCTGTAGGCAGGGAACATGGCGTCAATTTCGCCGCTTTCGAGAGCACTGTAAAGCTCTGCATAGGTTGTGAACCTGACAGCAGAAACGCTTTTCCCGAGAATTCTGTATATCTCTGTGAACAGCTGCGACATGGCCCCCTCAACCTTGCCTGTGTCGGCGTTCTTGTTAGAGTATGGCATGTAGTTGTCAAGGTATCCTACAAGTATTGTGTCGTGCGAATCGAGCCACTTTTTTTCCTCCGGAGTAAATTCAAGCTTCGCATCTGACGAGCTGTAGAATTTTTCAGTAAGTCTGCTGCAGAACATCGGATCCTTTTTCTGCATCTGTTCCTGCGCTCTGCACAGTTCATTGTATATATCTGTTCTTGACGAACTGACTGCAATATAGTAGTCATCGCCGTCCGCACCCGGAATGTCGTTGAAGTTACTGTACTCCGTGCCCATGCGGTACGGAGTAACTGTAACGGCGTCAGATTTGTCGGCGTTTTTCTGTGATATTCCGGCTGTCATGTCGATGCTGCCGGTTTTGAGCAGGGCCATTATCTCCTCATACGAACCGTAAACATATCTGTAGTCCCATCCGGTATACCGCGCGAGTTCCTGATAGTACTCGTACGCATAGCCGTTTTTTCTGTCACTGTCAGTGTAACCCTCTTCAAACCTCGGGTCAGTAGTGTAGTAGCCGACTTTTATCTCACTGACGGCTGCCCTGGCAGGTGCTGTATCCGGTAACACTGCCGGTAACGCTGTTAAAAGCGCAAGTGCTGTCAAAACAGTTTTTTTGTAAAATCCAATCATAACTGACCCCCGTTCAATAATCATCTATATGTAAATTATACTATAAATTCATCTGCACTGTCAATAAAATTATCGCAAATGACAATATAAATTTTACTTTTCAGTTTCCTGTAAACACGGTTTTATCAGTAAATTCCTGCACAAAAATGGTGATGACAGCGTTAAACGGCCTGTGCAGGGAAAAACAATTTTTTTGAAATACACTTTAATTCTTTTCCCATATCTATAAGCTACAAATGAAACATATTGTTTTTGTGCAACTTTGTTTTCTTAAGGATAAATACGATAAAACTGAGCTGTGAAGCTGAAAAAAATTTATTTTTTCAGATAATTTTTATTAAAAAATGCTCATTCAGGGGTTTAATTTTGTAAACGTATATGTTATAATAAACATATGCTTTTAAGGAGGGTATAACAAATTTTGGTAAACAAGGATTTATTGAAAGAAATTAAATTTATAGTCATCTGCTCTTTATGTATAGATATCATACTCACAGCGATGGCTTCACTGTTTGTTCCGTTTGTTTATGCCCTGTCGGGTGCTCTGCTCGGCACAGTGCTTCTGGCAGCTGATCTTTTCTTTCTCTCCCTTACTGTTGACAGTATCGCGAGGGAGGCAAGAAGGGGAAGAAACGGCACGTCAAAGATGGTGTTTCATTACATACTGAGATTTTTATTTGTGGGTCTGGGATTATGGGTGGCCTTTAAAATAGATTTTTCAGCACTTGTATGCGCCGCACTGCCACTGCTTTATCCGAAGGTAATTTATCCTCTTAAGGCTATAATCAAGAAGAAGGAGGGATAAGGGTTTGAAACTGGGTTCAGAAGAAGTAGTAGTTAATGGTCCTAAGGTCGCGTTTAAGATTTTCGGACTTAACGTTACTGAAACTGTCATTCTCAGCTGGGTTGTCATGGCCGTAATCATAGGAGCTGTCCTGTTTATGACCAGCAATATGTCAAAGAACAATCCGAGCAAAAAGCAGATTGTCGCTGAGTGGATAGTTGAAACTGTAAACGGCATGGTCAGAGATGCAATGGGGTCGAAGAATCTCGTCTATGCTCCGTACATGGCTACAATCTTTTCGTTCTCGATCTGCGGAAGTCTTATAAGTGTACTTGGCTTAAGGCCGGTAACAGGTGACTTCAGCGTTACACTTACGTGGGCGCTCATGACATTCTTCATGATTCAGTACGCGAAGATAAAGAACGATGGTGTTCTCGGCTATATAGTGGGATTCTCAAAGCCGATTGCGCTTCTTACACCTATCAACATTATCAGTGAACTTGCCACACCGGTATCGATGAGTATACGTCACTTCGGTAATGTTGCGAGTGGTATCGTAATTACCCAGCTTTTGTACTTTGCTCTGACATCACTTTCACGTGCAGTAGGTCTGAGCGTATTCCCGGTGTTCACAATCGGTGTACCGGCAGTACTGTCAGTTTACTTCGACCTTTTCACAGGATTTATGCAGGCATTTATCTTCACAATGCTTACTATGGCAAATGTAGGTTCTGCATATCCGGACGAAGAGTAACGGACTGACAGGGAAACATGTATTATATATACCGCAGAAATATAATACATTAAACCAAAAAATTATTAAAAATTATTTAACTCTGCGGGGAAACGGAGTTTATTATGGAAAAGGCAATCGTATTAGCAGCTTCAGCAATCGGCGCAGGTCTCGCAGCTATCGCAGGTATAGGTCCTGGTATCGGTGAAGGTTTCGCAGTAGGTAAGGCTTGTGAGGCTATCGGCCGTCAGCCTGAATCATCAGGTGCAGTAACAAGAACAATGTTCATCGGATGTGCCGTAGCAGAATCAACAGGTATCTACGGTCTCGTTATCGCACTTATCCTCCTCTTTGCAAATCCATTCCTTGGAAAACTTTAATAACAAATAAACTGAAAGGGTGTTGACCATATGGAATTTTTGTCATTTCTGTCAATTGACTATGGTACAATTATACTCGTACTCATTAACACCTTAATTCTTTTCCTGGTTATTAAACATTTCCTTTTCGGAAGAGTAAACAAGATCATTGAAGAACGTCAGGCAGACGTTACTAACACATATGCCGAGGCAGACAGGTCAATGGCTCATGCAAAGGAACTCGAAAACAACTATAACGAGCTTCTTGCATCAGCTAAGGATGAGTCAGCTGAGATTGTAAAGAACGCAACAAAGAAAGCACAGGTTCGTTCAGACGAAATCATCAGCAGTGCCAAAGCTGAAGCAAGCGGTCTTATTTCACGTGCAAACGAAGACATTGAACGTGAAAAGCAGCGTGCAATGAGCGAGATGAAGAACGAAATCTCAGGCATCGCAATGATGATGGCTGAAAAGATTATTCAGAAGGAAATCAACCAGAAGGATCATGAAGCATTGATCAATGATTTTATTGAAAATGTGGGTGATGACGTATGGCAGCAGAAGTAGCCAAGCTTTATGCAGACGCGCTCTACGAAATTTTTACAGAAGAGGGTTCTGAGGATAAGTTCCACACAGACCTTAACGAGTTTGCCGGAGTGTTCCGCGCAAATCCTGAACTTACACAGCTTCTGTCAGCGCCGCTGCTTACAAGCGAAGAGAAAATTTCCGTTGTATCAAAGATTTTCGATGACAACGGTGTGATTTTTGATTTTCTCTGTCTCCTTTGTGAAAAGGGAAGAGCAGCTTACTTTGAAGAGATTACTGAGGTTTTCAATGTCAGATACAATGAATTTAAAAACATTGCTGACGTTACGGTTATTACCAGTGTACCGCTTACTGACGAGCTCAGAAGCAGACTCACTGCAAAGCTTGAGGCAAAGCTCTCAAAGACGGTTGTTCTTAAGGAGAAAACAGATACGTCAATTATTGACGGTATCATAATCGAATACAACAACAAGAGAATTGATAACAGCGTCCGTTCCGGACTGGAAACTCTGCGCCACACTGTGGCAGAGGCGGACCTGTAATGAAAAATAATTAAGAAGAAGGTGTATTGATTGAATTTACGCCCAGATGAAATTACCGGAATCATCAAGGAACAGGTAAAGAACTACAGAAACAAAATCGAGCTTACTGATGTTGGTACAGTAGTTACTGTTGGTGACGGTATTGCAAATATTCATGGACTTGACAACTGTATGTCAAATGAGCTTCTTGAATTTGAAGGCGAAGTTTACGGCATGGCACTTAACCTCGAAAGAGATTTTGTAGGTGCGGTTATGCTCGGTTCAGATGCCGGAATCAAGGAAGGCTCTACAGTAAAGAGAACAGGCAGAATCGTTTCTGTACCTGTTGGTGACGATATGCTCGGACGTGTAGTAAATGCTCTCGGCCAGCCAATCGACGGAAAGGGTGCAATCCTTACAAAGGAAACAATGCCAATCGAAAGAATTGCTCCTGGTATCATCACAAGAAAATCAGTTCACAAGCCGCTTCAGACAGGTATCAAGGCTATTGACTCAATGATTCCTGTAGGCCGCGGACAGCGTGAGCTTATCATCGGTGACAGACAGACCGGTAAAACAACAATTGCCCTTGACACCATTATCAACCAGAAGGGCAAGGACGTTATCTGTATCTACGTAGCCATCGGCCAGAAGAGATCAACAGTGGCAAACGTAGTTGAGACACTTACAAAAGCAGGTGCTATGGACTATACTATAGTTGTTGCAGCTTCAGCTTCTGAACTTGCACCTCTTCAGTATATCGCTCCTTATGCAGGCGTTACAATGGGTGAGTACTTCATGAACAAGGGAAAGGATGTTCTCTGTATCTATGATGACCTCTCAAAGCACGCTGTAGCATACCGTGCACTTTCGCTTCTCCTCAAGCGTCCGCCGGGACGTGAGGCATATCCGGGTGACGTTTTCTACCTGCATTCAAGACTTCTTGAACGTGCATGCAGCCTTAACGAGAACTACGGCGGCGGCTCCATTACAGCCCTTCCTATTATCGAAACACAGGCCGGTGACGTATCCGCATATATCCCGACAAACGTAATTTCAATTACAGACGGACAGATATTCCTTGAAACTGACCTCTTCAACTCCGGTGTAAGACCGGCGGTAAACCCTGGTATCTCAGTATCACGAGTTGGTTCAGCAGCTCAGATCAAGGCGATGAAGAAGGTTTCATCATCACTTAAACTTCTCTATTCACAGTTTAAGGAACTTCAGTCATTCTCACAGTTCGGTTCTGACCTTGACCAGGATACAAAGGACCGTCTTGCAAAGGGTGAACGTATCGTTGAGGTTCTCAAGCAGGGCAGAAACGCTCCTGTTACAGTAGAGCATCAGGTTATCATCATCTATGCGGTAGTAAACGACTGGCTTAAGACTGTTCCGGTTGAACTTATCTCTGATTTTGAAGCAGAACTCTACAGATATGTTGACGAATCACATCCGGATATTATCAGCTCAATAACTGAAACCAGAGAGCTCACAAAGGAAAATGAGGCAGCTCTTAAGGACGTTCTCAAAACATTTGTTGAAAAATACATGGCTGACAAACAGTAATCAGCTGTCCTTAATGGGGGTGACAGATAATGGCTTCGGCTAATATGAAAGATATCAAGCGCCGTATAAAAAGCGTTAAGAGCACCATGCAGATTACAAAGGCCATGGAACTTGTAGCTTCCTCAAAGCTCAGAAAAGCAAGGGAGAAGGCTGACAGTGCGAAGCTTTTCTTTGACGCGCTCTATGATACTATGTGGGAGATTACTGCTGAAAACTCAACCTTCGAGTCAATCTACTTCTCAGGCAGGGAAGTGAAGACAGTTATGTTTGTTGTTATTGCCGGCGACAGAGGTCTTGCAGGCGGGTACAACACAAACGTTCTCAAGCTTGCCCAGAAGAAAATAGATGAACTCAGCGACGGATGCAGCGCAGTTATTATCCCGATCGGCAAAAAGGCTGTTGAATACTTTACAAAAAGAGGATACAGAGTTGTTGCCAGATATGAAAACATTGCAGAAAATATCCGTATGAACTCCGCCAAGGAGATTGCCGCAAAGATTATGGCAGCCTTCAGAAACGGTAACACCGACAGGGTGGAGATTATTTATACAGACTATGTTTCACCTCTTGTACAGGAGGCGAAATCAAAAAGCGTAATTCCGCTTGAAAAACCAGTTTCGGAGAACAGGAAAAACGTTCAGACTTCCTATGAACCATCACCGGAGCAGCTGTTCGACATCATCATGCCGCAGTACATTGCCGGGGTTCTTTACGGTTCTGTTGCTGATTCATTTGCATCTGAGCAGGCAGCAAGACGAATTGCCATGGAAAATGCGTCTGACAACGCTGAAGAGATGATTGACGATCTTTCACTTCTCTACAACAGAGCACGTCAGGCTACCATTACTCAGGAAATTACTGAAATTGTCAGTGGTGCAAGTTCTCAGGAATAACATAACCTTTTGAAAGGAAAGACTATACTATGCAGAATACAGGAAAAATAGTACAGATTATCGGTGCTGTAGTAGACATCAGTTTCCCAAAAAACAGTCTGCCTAAACTCCTTAATGCCATAGAGATCGATAACAATGGTACCAAGCTTACCGTTGAAGTTGCCCAGCACATCGGTGATGACGTTGTAAGATGTATCGCCATGAGCACAACAGATGGTCTTGTAAGAGGCATGGATGCCATCGATACAGGAAGTCCTATCAGAGTACCGGTAGGACGCGAAACACTCGGCCGTATCTTCAATCTTCTCGGCGACCCGGTTGACGAGAAGGAAGCTCCGCAGACACAGGAAAAGTGGCCTATTCACCGTGAAGCACCAAGCTACGAGGAACAGACAGCTGCTTCCGAAGTACTTGAAACAGGTATCAAGGTTATCGACCTTATTGCTCCTTACCTCAAGGGCGGTAAGATCGGACTCTTCGGCGGTGCCGGTGTAGGAAAGACAGTACTTATCCAGGAGCTTATCAACAACGTAGCAAACCAGCACGGCGGTATCTCAGTATTCACAGGTGTTGGTGAAAGAACACGTGAGGGTAACGACCTTTACAACGAAATGACAGAGAGCGGAGTTATCGACAAGACCGTACTTGTTTACGGTCAGATGAACGAGCCTCCGGGAGCAAGAATGAGAGTAGGTCTTTCAGGACTTACAATGGCAGAATACTTCAGAGATGTTGAAGGCCAGGACGTTCTTCTCTTCATTGACAATATCTTCAGATTCACACAGGCAGGTTCAGAGGTTTCAGCTCTTCTCGGACGTATGCCTTCAGCCGTAGGATACCAGCCTACACTTGCAACGGAGATGGGTGCCCTTCAGGAAAGAATCACATCAACAAACAAGGGTTCAATCACATCAGTTCAGGCTGTATACGTTCCTGCCGATGACCTTACTGACCCGGCTCCGGCTACAACATTCGCACATCTTGATGCTACAACAGTTCTCTCAAGACAGATTGCGTCACTCGGTATCTATCCTGCCGTTGACCCTCTCGAGAGTACATCAAGAATCCTCAGCCCTGAAATAGTAGGACAGGAGCACTACGATGTTGCAAGAAGCGTACAGAGTATTCTCCAGAGATACCGTGAACTTCAGGATATCATCGCAATCATGGGTATGGATGAACTTTCTGACGAAGACAAGCTCACTGTAAACCGTGCGAGAAAGATACAGAGATTCCTCTCACAGCCGTTCTCGGTTGCTGAACAGTTTACAGGTATGAAGGGTAAGTACGTACCTATCAGGGAAACAATCAGAGGCTTTAAGGAAATCATTGAAGGTCTCCATGATGATCTTCCTGAATCAGCATTCCTCTTCGTTGGTACAATCGACGAAGCAGTTGAAAAGGCAAAGGCTGTAAAGGGTGATGAATAATGGCTTCATTCAGACTTCAGATAATTACACCGGACAGAGTGTTCTACGATGACGAGGCCGAGAGGCTCATCGTAAGAACAACAGATGGTGAAATGGGTGTTCTTGCAAGACATGAAAACTTTGCAGGCGCGCTTCCTTCAGGTCCGGTAAAGATCATGAAGGACGGCAAATACAGAGTGGCTGCGCTTTCATCCGGAGTACTCAAGGTATCTGCTGACAAGACCACCATTATTGCCGAAGCTGTTGAGTGGGCTGACGAGATTGATATCGAGTGGGCAAACAGATCAGCTGAGGAGGCACGTGAGAAGATCAGGCTTAAGGAAAGCGAAAAGGAAATGCTTTACGCCGAGCTCAAACTCAAAAGAGCGCTTAACCGAATCAACGTGCATTCAGGAAATTACAAATAGTATAAGATTCAGTGCGTACACCGTCAGGTGTACGCATTTCTTACGTCATAGACAACAATTATAAACATTAAAAATATACAGCATTAGTGCATTATGCCGATTGACTATAATATGTATGTGTGATAAAATGAATAGAGATAATTTTAAATTAGCTGAAGGCGGTATTTTGTAAACTGCCGGTAAAGCGAAATTTACAGGAGGTTATATAACATGGTAGAATTTACACAGTGGAGTGGATTCAAGGGTAACAAGTGGAAGAACGAAATCAACGTTCGTGACTTTATCCAGAAGAACTATACTCCATATGACGGCGATGAATCATTCCTCGCAGGTCCTACAGATGCTACAGACAAGCTCTGGGGAAGACTTCAGGAACTTCAGAAGGAACAGAGAGCAAAGGGCGGCGTACTTGACTGTGAAACAGAAATCGTTACAAGCCTTACAGCTTATGGTCCTGGATATATAGACGAATCACTCAAGGATCTCGAAAAGATCGTTGGTCTTCAGTGTGACAAGCCACTCAAGAGAGCTTTCATGCCTTACGGTGGTATCAAGATGGCTCAGCAGGCTGCTGAAAGCTACGGTTACAAGGTAAACGAAAAGTACGATCAGATCTTCAACGAGTACCACAAGACTCACAACCAGGGTGTATTTGATGCTTACACACCTGAAATCAGAGCAGCAAGAAACAGCCACATCGTAACAGGTCTTCCTGATACATACGGCCGTGGACGTATCGTAGGCGACTACAGAAGAATTGCTCTTTACGGTATTGATTTCCTCATCCAGCAGAAGGAAGCTGACAAGGCTAACACTGGTGACGGAACAATGACAGACGAAGTAATCCGTCAGAGAGAAGAACTTACAGACCAGATCAGAGCTCTTCAGGGCATGAAGGCAATGGCTGAAATCTACGGCTATGACATTTCAAAGCCTGCTCAGAACGCTAAGGAAGCTGTACAGTGGCTCTACTTCGGTTACCTCGCAGCTATCAAGACACAGAACGGTGCTGCTATGTCAGTTGGCCGTGTATCAACATTCCTTGATATCTACATTCAGCGTGACCTCGAAGCTGGTACACTTACAGAATCAGAAGCTCAGGAACTTATCGACCACATGACAATGAAGTTCAGAATGGTTAAGTTCGCAAGAATTCCATCATACAATGAACTCTTCTCAGGTGACCCGGTATGGGCTACACTCGAAGTCGGCGGTATCGGTATGGTCGGTCGTCACATGGTAACAAAGAACGACTACCGTTTCCTCCACACACTCGAAAACATGGGCCCTTCACCAGAACCAAACCTCACTGTACTTTACTCAGCAGATCTTCCTGAAACATTCAAGAAGTATGCTGCACATATTTCAATCACAACAAGCTCAATCCAGTACGAATCAGACGACGTTATGAAGCCAGTATGGGGCGATGACTACTCAATCTGCTGCTGCGTATCTGCAACACAGACAGGTAAGGAAATCCAGTTCTTCGGCGCTCGTGCTAACCTTGCAAAGGCTCTTCTCTACGCTATCAACGGCGGTATCGATGAAAAGCTCGGCAAGCAGATTGCTCCTGCATATCAGCCAATCACTTCAGAATACCTCGACTATGATGAAGTAATGAAGAAGTACGACGTAATGCTCGAATGGCTCGCTGGTATCTATGTAAATACACTTAACCTCATCCACTACATGCACGACAAGTACTACTATGAAGCAGCTGAAATGGCTCTTATCGATACAGACGTAAGACGTACATTTGCTACAGGTATTGCCGGCTTCTCACACGTTATCGACTCACTCTCAGCTATCAAGTATGCTAAGGTTAAGGTAATCCGTGGTGACGTTGAAGTTAAGGACAAGAAGGGTAACGTTGTTGAAGTAGCTAAGAACATTGCTCTTGACTACGAAGTTGAAGGCGAATTCCCTAAGTATGGTAACGATGATGACAGAGCTGATGAAATCGGCGTATGGCTCCTCGATACATTCCTCAAGAAGATCAAGAAGAGACACACATACAGAGATTCAGAGCCTACAACATCTATCCTTACAATTACATCAAACGTTGTTTACGGTAAGGCTACAGGTTCACTTCCTGACGGACGTAAGGCTGGCGAACCATTTGCTCCTGGTGCTTCACCATCTTACGGTGCAGAACAGAACGGTCTCCTCGCTTCACTCAACTCAGTTGCTAAGATTCCTTACGAATGGGCTCTTGACGGTATTTCAAATACACAGACAATGAATCCTGACGCTCTTGGCCACACAGACGAAGAAAGAGTTAACAACCTTGTTAACTCACTCGACGGATACTTTGCACAGGGTGCTCACCACCTCAACGTAAACGTATTTGGTACTGAAAAGCTCCTCGACGCTATGGAACACCCTGAGAAGGAAGAATACGCTAACTTCACAATCCGTGTATCAGGTTATGCAGTTAAGTTCATCGACCTTACTCGTGAACAGCAGCTCGACGTTATCAAGAGAACTTGTCACAAGTCACTCTGATAAAAATCAGCTTTATAAAAAAGTATTATCAGGTCCCTGCAGATTCAGTCTGCAGGGACTTTTTATGCTTACAGAACACTATGCAATATGCACTCAATTTCATTGACAAAAAGGTTTCAATATGTTAAAATAACTATAGTGAATGCCGGAAAAAGTTTTTTACGTTCACTATAGTTATTTTATTGTACTGCACATCCGATGACGATTTCATCTAAGTGCAGATCGGCTGACAGTAAACGAAAAGGGGAATCATGGTGACTGGAGGAAAGAAAAAAGTTATTATCGGTATCATGAAGACCCTGACAGCACTGTGTACTGTACTTGCTTTGGTATTGATTTATATTCTTGTAAAGCGTGCATATTTCGGAAATCCGGCTCTTAAGAATGAACCTGAAAACAGTGAAAGTTACAACGTAGTTGTAACAGACATGAGTGCACCTGAGAATAATTATGACCCGGATACAGTAAACAGTACATCCGGCTTTGATGTGAAAATGAATGCTGAATGGACGTTTGAAAACGGAAGGATGCCATCGGGGGATGCATATGTTGAAAATCCTTCATCCAACGTCAATACAGTATACTTTGATATAACAGTTCCCGGAGCAGAAGGGAAGATTTACACTTCACCGCTTCTTCCGCCGGGAAGCCATATTGAAAATATAGCCTTTGACAGGGTTCTGCCGGCAGGAAAGTATAACGGGGTACTTACTTATCATCTTGCAGGGGCAGACGGGGAGACAGAGATAGGCGCACTTCAGATGGCACTTAAAATAACTGTAAAGAGTTAGGAAAACACATTTTTTTATGATACGGGATTTATACAGGGGGAAGGTATATGGATGATTTTAAAAGAATGGCGGCTGTGCTGCTTGTTCTTATACTGATAATCGCCAATCTTGCCGTAGCAGTAGTATCCGAGTTTGACTTCAGTGAGTATACTGATTCAGGAAATCAGACAGGATATCCGGCAGGAAGGGAACCTCAGAAGCTGAGCCTGGATGCAGGGGAGGTAACTGAAAAGCCGCAGGAAACTCAAAAGGCATCTGACACCGGGACCGGGGCAGAGGTTACTCAGCCGGTATCTGAAGAAGTTCCGGAAGATAACCGGAAGGAGACAGAACCGGTTCATAACCTGATACCGACAGAATCATTTTCCGGTGAACCGGATGCAATGAGTCAGGTTACAGTTGAGGGCGTACTTGAGGCTGTAGCGGACAAAAAAATATTTCAGGTAACACTTCCTGTAGGAAGTACTGTTATCGAGTATATAGCAGACCCGCAGGGACTTATCTGTCAGAGCGAGTCAGTAAGGTATCCGGATTCATTTTTTGACCCTGATTCAAACGTATACTTCAGTCACGGTAAGGTAAAGAGCGCTGACGGAAAGAAGCTTGATTACTGGTCAGGAGAGAGCGAACCGTTTACTGTTGTAAACAAGAGTTCGTGTGCAGTTTCGGTAGTAGCTCGCATAAGCGCTTCATACAGGGGAGAAAAGGAACGAAAGGTTTTTCTGTCTGATACAGACGAATGGAACGGTAACTTCAGACCTGCAGTTTTCATTGCGGCGCGCAGGAGTGACAGCGGCGATGAAATACCTGTATCACTGATCGAGCAGGTTATCGAGGCGTCCGTGCCGGGCTGTCCGGGTGCATACAGGTGCATTTACGAGGGTGACGGCAGGTACAGATATGAGCTTATGAATGACAGTGAGCTTGAAGCGTTCAGAAAAAGTCCGGCTGCAAAGGACTTAAACACTGAGTTCAGTGAATTTTCACTCACACTCAGGGGAGACTGTAACGGTGAAGGCGAGTGGGATACAGATACTGAGTATGAGTTCCCGACAGTTTCGATAGTATGGAACGTCGGTTTTGCGCCGTCCGCCAGACCGTATGTTTCACAGAAAAATGTTTCCGTTGCATCTGACAGGGAAATAAACATACCGTTCAGCTTCGGTGTAAATGATGCAAGAGCATACGGAATAATTTCCGCGGAGTATATAACTCCTGAAAATGAGGCAAGACAGCTCCGCTGGAATGATTACTATATGCAGTTTTCAGATACAGAGATAAAGTTTACCCCTGAGTTCTGCGAATATTCCCGCGAAAGAGGCGGCGGAACAGTAAAGTTCAGATTTGACGATCCGCTTGACACAGTATGTACTGTTACTCTTGACAGAGACAGTGCGCCTTATCTTGAGGAGAACGGATGCACTGTTTCGCAGAATGATGCGAAGCAGATTGCGATATCATACAATCCCGGAAGCGGTGACAAGGCAGCCGGTGGCATATCGAAGATTTCCTACGGAAACAGTGATCTCTCTGCCTATTCATCAGTAAATGACGGCAGGATAGTTCTGAGCGCCAGCGCGGTCCGCACCATACAGAACAAAAACGGCGGAAGCGTATATATAACCTTTGACGACCCTGCCCATACAAAATGCAGCTTTAAAATTAATGTTGAAAAATAAAAACAGAAAAGCCCTGAGCCGCGTGTTCAGGGCTTTTCTGCATTATATACACGTGTCTGATCCTATTGACTTTCAGTCGAAAAAATGATAAAATTATAAGGAATATGAATTAGTGGAGATGAAAAAAAGTGAAAGTAACACTTATTGCACATACACCTGATCCGGAGAGAATTGTTGCATCAGCAGCACAGCTCTGTTACAGGGACAGTAATATTAATTCCATGATGGAAGGACTTGATGAAGAACGCGCATCAGGTTTTGTAGAGATGCTTGCAGATATTGGTCACGAGAGTCCTCTTGAGCATGTGTCTTTCACATTCGGGATTGAAGGCGTTTCGAGAACATTTCTCGCACAGATTACAAGACACCGTATAGCGTCATATTCCGTGCAGAGCCAGAGATACGTAAAGAAGAGCGAATTCGTGTATATCACTCCTCCTGAGATAGAAAACATTCCTGAAGCAAAGGCAATGTACGAGAAGTCTATGAATGACGCGCTTGAAACATACAATGCACTTGCTGATATGCTTGAAAAAAAGCACTTTGAAGATTTCCTCAAGTCAGGCATGAGCGAAAAACAGGCTCGTTCAAAGGCGGAAAAGAAGGCTATTGAGGATGCCCGTTTCGTACTTCCTAACGCCTGCGAAACAAAGATGGCAGTTACAATGAACGCAAGAAGTCTTATAAACTTCTTCAGTCTCAGATGCTGTAACCGTGCGCAGTGGGAAATCAAGGCAGTGGCTGATGAGATGCTTCGTCTCTGCTGCAGTGTGGCACCGTCTGTGTTCAGATATGCCGGACCTTCCTGTGTTAAGTGCGGAAAGTGTCCTGAAGGAAAAATGACATGCGGAAAGTTTGCGGAGGTAACGGAAGGCTACCGCAGAATGCGTTCAGAAATCTGATTCTGCCTGCCAGGAACGGATATATGCCCATGCTTACATTTTAACAGAAAGAAGGATTATAATGATATATTTATTTCTCGCTGAAGGCTTTGAAGAGATAGAAGCGCTTACAGTTGTTGACCTCTGCAGAAGAAGCGGAATTGAAATTAAAACAGTGGGTATCGGAAGAGAAGCTATCATGGGTTCACACGGAATTCTTGTACAGTCAGACATGAAGGATGCTGACCTTGTTCTTGATGACAAAACAGAGATGATAGTTCTCCCTGGCGGCATGCCGGGCACAAAAAATCTTGAAGCTGCCTCTTCAGTTCAGAAGGCAATTGATTTCTGTGTTCTCAATAACAGAATGATTGCTGCTATCTGTGCTGCTCCTTCCATACTCGGACACAGAGGACTCCTCAAGGGTCACAGGGCACTCTGTTATGCAGGCTTTGAAAACCAGCTTGAGGGAGCAGAGCAGGCAGAAGGTACAGTATGCGTATCAGGTAACTTTATCACTTCAAAGGGCCCTGGTACAGCGATTGACTTTGCTCTTAAGATTGTTGAGATTTACAGGTCAAAGGATATAAGCGACGCACTTGCTGCATCACTTCTCTACAGATAATATGGAAGACAAAGCTGCTTTCAGAAAAAATGCGCTGAAGATGCGTTCGTCACTGTTTTCCTCAGCCGCTGAAAAGGAACAGGCTGACAGACAGATTTCTGAACACTTCACTGCACTGCCGGTTCTTAAGGATATCAGAACCGTGCTCTGTTACGTTTCATACAGAGCTGAAACTGATACAGCAGGGATTATCGAAAAACTTCTTTCAGATAATTACACCGTTGCAGTACCGCGCTGCAGGGCTCACGGGCAGATGGATTTTTTCAGGATACGCAGTCTTTCAGAGCTTAAACCATCGTCACTCGGTATTCCGGAGCCGGAGTTCAGGGAGGAGAACAGGGTAACTGTTTTTACTGATACTCTCTGCGTTGTTCCGGGAACTGCATTTGACAGAAAGGGTAACCGTACCGGTTACGGCGGCGGCTATTATGACCGCTTTTTAGCTGCAGAAAAAAATATAATAACTGCAGGGCTTTGTTATCATTCGCTTCTCTTTGATGAGGTTCCGTCTGAACCTCACGATGAATGCGTTGATTATATAATAACAGAGAAAGGAATAATAAAAATAAATGAGTAATTTTAACGAAGAAAATGAGATGGAACAGGAAAACAGGCCTGCATCCCGCGGTAAGAAAAAGAATTCTTCCGTTTCAGGATTTTTCAGTGCACTCTTTGCTCCTTCTCCGCAGCCTGTTAAAAGAAAACCTGTAAAGCAGATCAGATACATAAGACCACAGAAGGGAAACCGTGTAGCTGTAAGCCTTATTTTCGTAGTTGCAATACTCTGCACGTCAATTCTTATTTCGATAGGAACTATTTTTCTTATCCGTGAATTTCTCGGAATTGACAAGAGCGCAGCCACATATATTGTAAACATCCCTGAAAACGCAACTACAGATGATGTTATCAGGATTATGACAACTGATCAGGAGGAAAAGAAAAAGGAACCTATTATCAAGGTTGAAAAACTCTTCAGACTTCTTGTTTCAGTTGATGAAAAGAGACACGAGGCTGCTGTTGAGTATGTTTCGGGTAATCATAACCTCAGACCTAACATGGGTTACCAGGATATTCTTGAGGAACTTCAGAGCACTGACTACATCGAGAGAGAAACAGTACGTATCACCATCAGAGAAGGTCTGCGTATCAGAGATGTTGCACGTATGCTTGAAGAAGAGGGAGTGTGCTCATATGAAAGGTTTGTATACTATTTCAACGCTGGTCTTTCTGACTACGACTTCATAAACAATATCCCCAAGCCTACTGCAAATGACCTCAGATTTGACAGAATGGAAGGATATCTCTTCCCTGATACCTACGAATTCTACAAGGCAACATCTGATGACCTCAGTGAGCTTGAGGAAAGGGATTACGAAGTTATCCTCAGAACAATATATGAAAACTTTGAAAACAAGTATGATGATGATATCAGGAAGAGAGCTGCTGAAGTCGGCATGACAATGGATCAGGTTGTTACACTTGCATCCATAGTTCAGCTTGAGGCAAGAGACGAGGCAGATATGAAGATGGTAGCTTCAGTATTTACAAACAGACTCAACAACTATGAGATGTTCCAGTCACTCCAGTCTGACCCGACACGTGAGTACAGTAAGTACCTCGACAATCTTGACGACTACTCAGTTAATCAGAAGATGCTTCTTGCATATAACACATACAAGTCTAACGGACTTCCGCCGGGACCAATCTGCAGCCCTGGTATTGAAGCTATAAAGGCTGTTCTCTGGCCTGAAAAGACTAACTACTACTACTTCTGTGCAAATATCGAAACCAGGGAAGTATACTATGCTGAGACTCTTGAGCAGCACAACGAAAACCTTATCAAAGCCGGCATAGATCCGTATGATTTCTGATGAGGTAACAGAGCATAAACCGACCGGCGGCGGATGAAAAAAGTATTTTTCATCTGCTGCCGGCATATATGTACACGGCTGACAGTCTCAGCCTTAGTACATTATTACGATAAACAAGACAGAGCCGGACACCGTTCATACCAAGTGTATGTGCGGTGTTTCACTGATAAACGGAGGTTAATAAATTGGAATTAGAGGTACTTTCACCTGCAGGTGACCGCGAGAGACTTCTTGCAGCTCTTAACTACGGTGCTGATGCAGTATATCTGGGCAGAAAAAATTTCGGAATGAGAGCGGGTTCTGCCAATTTTGACTTTGAGGGCCTGAAGGAAGCAGTCAGGCTTTCACATGACAGGGGAGTCAGGGTTTATCTTACATGCAATACTCTTCCGAGAAACAGCGAGATACCGCTTTTTGAACAGTTTGTAAGAGAAGCTGTTGAAAGCGGAGTCGATGCGCTTATAGCTGCCGACCTCGGAATAATTTCGCTTATAAAAAAATACGCACCTGACATGGAAATACATGCTTCGACACAGACAGGTATTGTAAACTACGTTACAGCAAATGAGCTTTACAATATGGGATGTAAGCGTGTGGTTCTCGCAAGAGAACTTTCCCTTGATGAAATAGCTGAAATCCGTGCAAAGACACCTAAGGAAATGGAGATAGAGTGTTTCGTCCACGGTGCTATGTGCGTATCATTCTCAGGCAGATGCCTTCTCTCCAGCTACCTCGTAAACCGCGATGCCAACAGAGGTGAATGTGCACAGCCGTGCAGATGGGGATATCATCTTCAGGAGGAAAAGAGACCGAACGAATTCTATCCTGTGTTCGAGGATGAGCAGGGAACATATATTCTCAATGCAAAGGACATGTCCATGATTGAACACATACAGAAGCTCAGGGAAGCAGGTATATACAGCCTCAAGATAGAGGGAAGGGCGAAGTCAGCCTACTACGTTTCAGTTGTTACAAATGCCTACAGAATGGCTGTTGACTGCTGCCTTAAGGGCGAACCTGTACCGCAGTGGGTATATGATGAAGTTTTCAAGGTAAGCCACAGAAAATACTGTACAGGATTTTTCTTCGGTCACCCTAAGGAGAGCCAGTACTACGAAACAGGCGGATATATAAGGGAGTATGACGTGGTTGCGGTTGTTGACGAATGCCGTGACGGCAGGGTGTATGCAACACAGCGAAATAAATTCCTTGCCGGTGATACGCTTGAAGTATTTTCACCGGGCGCCGAGCCTGTTCAGATAAAGGCAGATGTTATATACAACGAACATGGTGAGTCAGTTGAAAGTGCAAATCACGCTATGATGAAATTCTCCCTCCCGTGTGACAGGGTTTTCCCTAAGGATGCTATAATAAGAATTCAGAAATAAAAAAATCAGGTACGCTAACACGGACAAGCGTACCTGATTTTTTTTGAATTTTTTTTAGAAATATATTTTAACTGAGAAAAATTTCGAAGCGAATTGTTGTACCGCATCCGAGCTCTGTTTCAATCTCGAAGTTGTCGGTACACTTTCTGATCTTGGAAAAGCCGCGGCCGTTACCCATACCGTGCGCTCTGACTTCAGAGTCCTCAGCGACTGTGGTGTATCCGTCATCCATGGCCCTCTCCGGATCTGCTATACCCGGACCATTGTCCGCTGCCTCCACGGTGAGAAGCTCGGGAGTGATTACAGCATCAATAATACCGCCGCTTGCATGGATAATCATGTTGAGCTCTGTTTCGTAAACTGCAAGAGCAGCCTTGCGGATAATCTCGTTATCGACGTTCATCTCCGAGAGCTTTGCCTTGATATCCTCTGAAACAGCACCTGCGTTCAGAAAGTCATCGGGTGAAACGACATATGACAGTCTGGTTTCATTACTCATTTTTTTAGCCATGACCTCCTTGTCTTTCATCTATATATATTATATCATATAAACCGGATTTTGTAAAGAGCATTTTTGTTTATTTTGTTCAAAAAAATATGGGCTTTTCTAAAAAATTATATTTCAAATATAATGTATTGAATTGAAACACGTAATCTGATATAATATGTGAAAGGCGGTGTGAAAACTGTATATACAGCGTTAGTAAAAAGAATTTTACGTTTATAATAATGAAAGGAACATTAATAATATGACAGCACTGATAACAGGCGCAAGTACAGGACTCGGGCGCGATATGGCCGTGTATCTTGGCAGCCTCGGATATGATCTTATTATCACAGCACGAAACAGAAAAAAGCTTCAGGAGCTTAAGAAAACCCTGCCGGTAAAAGTAAAAATAATTGTCGCAGACCTGTCTGATCCTGAGAATGCAAAGAGAATTTTTGACGTATGCAGACCATATAAAATTGATCTGCTTGTAAACAATGCGGGAATAGGTGAAGTGGGGCCGTTTGAAAAGACATCACTTGAGAAGGAGACAGAGCTCATTAACCTCAACGTAACTTCTCTCCATATACTCACCAAGCTCTTTTACACAAGATTCAGAAGGGAAAACCATGGTACGATACTGAACGTTGCCTCATCCGCGGCTTTTTATCCGGGTCCGCTTATGGCAGCTTACTACGCATCAAAGGCATATGTACTGAATCTCTCCCAGGCGCTTCAGAGGGAGATTAAGGAATCCGGAAGCAGGGTAAGGATAAGTGTTCTGTGTCCCGGACCTGTTCAGACAGAATTCAACAAAAGAATAGGCGTGTCAAACAGCTTCAGTCCTGCTTCATCAGTTAAGGTGGCAAGGTATGCAGTTGACAGGGCACTTGCAGGAAAGTTCCTGATTATCCCTGAAACAAAGATGAAGTTCAGCATAGCTGCTTCCTCACTTCTTCCTGCCTCGCTTAAGTCAAAGATAGTCTACAGGATACAGTCAGGAAAAACACCTCTCGAATGATAATCACGGCATAAGGCACTGATAACCAAAAACAGGCTCCTTCGTTTTCACGAAGGAGCCTTGATATTTACATAATAACTATTGTAAACTTATTATGAGAGCTTGTTCTTGAGCATGATGAGGTCGAGAATTGAAATTCTGCCGTCGCTGTTCATATCAGCATTATCCTTTGCAGTACCTGAAAGGTTTGTCTTGCCGATTAAAGCTTCCATAAGTGTGATAATGTCGCTTGTGTTTACAACACCGTTTGCATCAGCGTCGCCCTTTGCACTTACAGGTGAAGGTGTAGTTGTAGCTGTTGGCTTAACTGTAGGTGATGCAGGTGTAGGTGAAGATGTAGCTGTTGGCTTAACTGTAGGAACAGTAGTTGTTGGTGTTGATGCAGCACCGTCCTTGTGGAGAACTACCTTTTCGATTGTTACGCCGTCACCGTGAGGCCAGAAAATCATAGCCTTGATCTTAGCGCCTGCGTTTGAAGGAATTGTGTAGTCAACTGTAACAGTCTTGTCAGCAGAAACCTTAACGCCCTTGAAGTCTTCCTGGAGCCAGTCGCCGTTCCATGTACCGAAAGCACCTGAAATTTCTGTGTCAGATGAATTTACCTTAACATAGAGTGTAGCTGACTTAGCGCCCTGGTGAGCAAATTCAGCGAAGTTGTTGATTTCCTTGTCTTCGCCTTCTTCTGTATCAACAGTCATATCCTTTGGAAGGAGTACGATGTCATTTGCACTTGTGCCTGTGCTTGATGTAGGGTTTGTAGCAGGAGGTGCAGATGTAGTAGCTGTTGGTTTAACTGTTGGTGTAGTTGTTGATGTACCGCTGCCCTTGTGAAGAACAACCTTTTCGATTGTAACGCCGTCACCGTGAGGCCAGAAAATCATAGCCTTGATCTTAGCGCCTGCGTTTGAAGGAACTGTGTAGTCAACTGTAACAGTCTTGTCAGCAGAAACCTTAACGCCCTTGAAGTCTTCCTGGAGCCAGTCGCCGTTCCATGTACCGAAAGCACCTGAAATTTCTGTGTCAGATGAGTTTACCTTAACGTAAAGTGTAGCTGACTTAGCGCCCTGGTGTGAGAATTCAGCGAAGTTGTTGATTTCCTTGTCGTCGCCCTCTTCTGTATCAACAGTCATATCCTTAGGAAGGAGTACGATGTCATCACCTGAAGAAGGTGCACTTGAAGTTGGAGTTACAGGAGCTGTAGTTGTCGGAGTAACAGGAGTTGTAGTTGTAGGTGTTACAGGTGCGCTTGAAGTTGGAGTTACAGGAACTGATGTGCTTCCCTTTACACCAGGAATAGATGTTTCAACCTGACCTGTCTTGAATACTGAGTAAAGACCTGCAGCTGAACCAACGAGACCTGAGTTGTAGTCGATGGCAACTTCGTTGCACTGATAGTCAGTCATGATATCTGAATACTGACCAGCCTTGTTAGGACCACCAACGAGAGCACCGATAAGTACGTGACCCTTTGACGGATGGTACTGTGTAGCACCTTCAGGAAGTCCGTCAGCACCTGAGTAACCCTGGTAACCTGAAGCTGCTCTGTGGTGAGCGTTCTTTGCAGAGTTTGAAGAGAAACCTGTTACCATGCAGATGTTGAACGGGTTGTCGCCGAGGATGTAGTTCATCTGGCCCTTGCACCATGCTGAGTAGTCAGCACTTGAGTGCTTTGTAGCTACGAGAGCAGGGAACTGCATTAAGCAGTTAAGTCTTGCACTTCCCCAGTCGTCCATACAGAGGTAACCGCTGCCTGTGCAGTTTGAACCGAGGTATCCGTTTACCTTTGACCAGTCTTCTGTAATTAAAGCGTATACACATGCAGCACCGAGGCCTCTGTTATCCCAGCCGTCAGCCCAGCCGATGTACTTTGTCTGCTTTTCAGCACATTCGTTCTTGTATTTTTCATTCTTTGTTGCGAGATAGAGCCAGCCTGCTGCATTAGCCTGTTCATCCTGACATCCTGAGCTCTTGTAGAATCCGTTAGGACCGTCAGTAGCTACCTGGTTGTACTGAGTAGAGAACTTGTAAAGTGCTTCAGCGTACTTAAGGTCTTCAGTGTTGCCGAAGTTTAAGTAGTTGATAGCGAGTGCAGCAGCATAGTCAGCAGCAATGTCAGAAGCGCCGTTTGATGTCCAGAACATCTTTCTTGCGCCTGTCTGCTGTTCAGGAGCGCCCCAGTAAGCGTGGTCTTCAGTACCGTCGCCCTTCTGGTAAAGGAAGTTTGATACAGAGTCGCCGCTGAGCTTTGTTGAAGCCTTGAAGAAATCACAGAAGTAGTTCATGATTGTCTTGAAGTGAGCTGACTGGCCTGTAGCATCATATGCATCCTTGAATTCGTAGTAGCTCCATCCGAGCACTGAAGCTGTGAAGCCCTGCGGGAGACCGAACATTGCGTGGTCACCGGCATCGTGGAAACCGCCCTGTACTTCGTCCTGTGTGTGGCAGTTGCTTCTCCACTGGATAAGACCCTTTGATTCTACGTCCTTACCGCACATATTAGCATCATAGAAGTAGAGTGATTCCTGTAAAAGCTTTGCATAGTTGTCGCTTCCTGCAGCCTTTACTTCAGTTGTTCTGAATGCAGCTGTCTGTCCGAGTGCTGAAACGCTGAGTGCCATTGCAGCTACAGCAGATACTGCTCTTTTTGCGAACTTTTTGTTTGAGTTCATTGGTTATTCATCCTTTCAAAATTTTAATTAAAATAAATGCAACTTATTTCAATCAATTCCATACAACATTATTATACACAAAAAAAACATATTTGTGAATACTTTTTTTATAAGTTTTTGAAAATTAATACTTTGTTCATAAATATTCAGAAAATGCAATAAAAAAACGTTCCCCATATATTGCTTATAGGGGGAACGTTACAAATTTGTATTCTTTTTATTCAGCTGCCTGAGTGGTAAAACCGGTAGTTTCAGGGATTTCCTCATTTTCGATGATGTTGAGGTCAACTGTGTATTCACCGTATACCCATACGTTCTGATATTTTTCAGGAAGAAGAACAGTGGCCTTGTATGAGCTCATGCCAGGATTTATCTTTCCTGTGTCTGAAACAGAGCTCTTTGAGATATCAATCTCGACTGTAAGGTCATCAGCCGTGATTTTTGCTATATCAGCTGCAGGACCGATTACCGTTACATTTTTAAGATGCTGTGTTACATACTCTGCCGTATACTTTGAATACGGGTTCCTGAGACTGAACCTTGAGGTAGGAACACTGTCAAATGTCTTTTCCTCAAGACCGGTGCTGTCGAAGGTGACGTATGAAGAGAAGATATTGGTGTCGTTGTTAAGCTTAGGATAGCTTTCGAGGGCCTTCCTTATGTCAAATATCTTCGTGAACTCTCTGTTTACAGAACTGAGAGGAATGTTCTGGTCGCTTGTTACCGGAAGTGCGTCTATTTCATCGAGAGCCGGGTCATCGTATGATACATATATATTAGGTGTGCTCAGTGAGAGCCTGTCAAGTATGAACTTCTGGTTGAAGTACTCAGGTACATCAGTGAGACTGTACTGGATGGAGAGGTTCTTTACTCTCGATATGTTTATCATTACAGTAAGCTCAGATTTGTTGATTCTGAACTGGTCCTTGTTCATATACGGGCTGATGAGCTTGTTTATATCCTCTCCGTTTTCATTCATGAAAGTAATATTTCCGAGAGAAACCGGTACAGGGATGGATTTTCTTGCGTCATACGCAACGTTCTGCGGAATATTGAGAATGCATTCGCTTATCATGTTTACGTAAGGTTCAGGACCTGTTACTGATATGGAATCACAGGTGAGACTCTTGAGTCTGTAGCCCTCGGCCGCTGTAATACCCGGAGCTCTTACCGTTACGTCAAGGGTTCTTGTGATTTCCTTGTAAAAGTAAAGCTTGACCTTGTTGTTTTCAGTTTCCCTGAGTCCGTAGTCGCAGGAATAGTCATTGTCATCAGTTTTGTAGATCTGAATTCTTGCCGTTACCGGCTGCTCGCGTGAGTAGTTATCAGTAGTAACCCTTGCCGTGAACAGCTTCCTGTCGAGAAATCCAAGCTGTTTTCTGTTTGCGGCAACTCTTATATCCACGTCTGAAAACTCAGCGTCATATATTCTGTAGCCCTCAGCTTCTGCCGGTGTTCCGGCAAGACTTCCTTCAAAGTCAATGGCAACGTCATCTATAAACTTATACGCGTCAGGATATTCCTGGCTTGTGATATAGCCCCAGGTTATCATGGCCATTGCGAATGAAAGAACCAGCAGGACTGAATCCCTTTCCAGGGACTTTTCGATAAAGGATTTTATTTTGTTCAGGAAATTTTTCATTTTTTGTCCCTCCTGAAGTACTGCAGGATTCCCTTTTTCTTCTTGTCATCTTCTTCTGATTTGTCGTTGATAATAAGGTCTGTAAGGAAAATCCTGAGGGATTTTGAAGAGAAGTTTCTGAAAATCTTTCCGTTTACTGCAACCGATATAGTGCCTGTTTCCTCGGATACAACCACTATAACCGCGTCTGAGTTTTCACTCATGCCTATGGCTGCTCTGTGGCGGGAGCCGAGCTTCTTGTTTATGAGTTCCTCGCGCTCAGGCTTCGGCAGATAGCATGCAGCTGCAAGAATTATGCCGTTTCGCATGATTACCGCACCGTCGTGAAGAGGCGTTTTCGGGTAGAAGATGTTTCCGAGAAGCTCCTTGCTCGGAAGGGAGTTCATCATGGTTCCTGAGCATATTTCGTTGCCCAGCCTTGTACGTCGCTCAAGTACTATCAGTGCACCGGTTTTGGTAGCTGAGAGCTCCTCGGTACTTTCGCAGATTGCGTCAATTGCATTTTCCCACTTTACAACAAAGTCATCAGGATGCTCTGCGAGAAACGCAAACTTGGCAAGGCTTGTACGTCCGACTCTCTCGAGTGTCCGTCGCATTTCAGGCTGGAACATGATGAGCATTGCGATAAATCCGTTGTTGAGAATAATCTTCAGGAGAAATTCCATTGTACGGAACTTCAGTGCAAAACACATGAAGTATGCCAGGAGCAGGAACAGTATGCCCTTTGCAAGCTGCCCGGCACGGGTTTCACGGATAATCTTTATTAACTTGTATATGATAAATGTAAGCAGAGCGATATCTATCACGTCAACCGGCTTCATGGTGCTGATAACACTCCATACTGAGCCGAATATTCCGCTGCGGTACAAAAAAATTCACATCCTTAAAATCATATTGGGAACACTGTCCCCGAATGAATATACATATTCTTATTTTATCATATTTTTATAATTTTTCAATACTTAATCAGTAATTTATAAATGAAATTCGTCAGAAACCGAGAGAAAGTAACGTTTCTGCAGAGTGCATCAAAAAAATTTTCGGCAGGCTATGGACTTATTATGAAAAATAATGTATAATAGAAAAGCATATGAAATTTTTACTGCACCGTGCGTTCCGTGCGGAGTGCAGCCGGCGGCGGACCTAAGGATACTTTGCCTGCCGTAAATCAGAAAAGGAGTTTTTTTAAAATGTCTTTTAATAAGTACTTTTATAAGAGAATAGTTGCAGCAGTCGCAGCTCTTGCAATGGCAGTGGCAGCTACAGGATGCGGTGAGTCCACATCATGGATTGCACAGTGCAGTGATACAAAGATTAACTCAGGTGTATATATTTTCTATCAGACAGAAGCCTACAGCGATGCAACCTCACTGCTCAGAAAGGAAAACGAGGAACTCAACATATCAGATACAAAGCTTCTTAAGACAATGGCAGTTGAAAACACTGATATCACAGAGTGGATTAACAGCAAGGCAGAAAAGAATCTTAAGATTTTCGCAGCTGTAAACCAGAAATTCAGTGAGCTCGGTCTTTCACTCACAGAAGAGGAAAAGGCACAGATTGATGCCGTAGCAGAGATGTACTGGCAGTACAATGCGGCTATGTACGAGGAAAACGGTATCGGCGAATCAACATTCAGACAGCTTGTCGAATTTGATACAAAGAAGGAAGAGGTATTCCTCCACTACTACGGTGAGGGCGGCGAGAAAGAATGCCCGGACAGTGAAATCACAGCATATCTTGAAGGAAACTACGCAAGAGTAAAGACAATCAGATTTGACCTCAATGCATCAGACGGAACAGCTCTTGAAGGAGACGAAAAGGCAGCTGTTAAAAAGATGGCTGAGGATTACAAGAAGCAGGCTGACTCAGGAAAGAAAACATTTGACCAGCTTATAAGCGAATATGATGACTACAAGGCAAAGCTTGCTGAAGAAGAGGAAAAGGCTGAGGCTGAGGATACTGATTCTTCAGAAGAGGAGGAAGCTGCAGTAACAACAGCTCCTGCAGTTACAGAGGCTGCTGAAACTTCAGAAACAACTGTTTCAGATGAGACATCAGAGGAAGCTGAAGAGACTGAGGCAGCTGAGGAAACAGAAGAGGCTGAAGAAAGCGAAGATGCTGAAGAAACAGAGGAAACTGAGGAAGCAGTAACAACTGCTGCTGAGTCAGAAGATGAAGATCCTGCAGTTACATCTGAAGCTGCTGAAGAAGAGCAGGAGACTGAAGATGATACAGCTGAGGATGACGATGCTGATCCGTACAGAAACGAAAGCATCTGGAAGAAGGGTTCAGAGGAAAACGGCTACAGTCCTTCTGAAAAGGTAAACACTGCAGTATTTACAGACTGTGAAGTAAACGGTGACACAGTTATCGTTGAAGACGAAGAGAACAGCTGTATCTATCTTATCCAGAGACTTGACGTTGCAGACAGAACTGACTTCTTTGAGGGAGACAGAAAGACAGGCATCCTCACAGAGATGTTTAAGGACGAGTTCGACAACATGGCTGCAGGATGGGCTGACGGATATAATTTCGCATACAACGAAGCTGCAAAGAAGAGATACAATCCTTTCAACATCAAGTTCTGATTAAAACGAATTTAGCAGATCAGCGTAACAAAGACAGATCAATCCCGTACCGGAAACAGTACGGGATTTTTTTTATTCCGGAAGGCAGTAATCAGGCACTGGCAAATTTTATTCTGCCGTTTTCTGTAATGCTATTGAAAATAAAGAGTATATTTGATATAATAGTAGTGTATATTTTTACATAAGGAAAAATACCCTGATCTCGTTTACAGTATGCAGGCGCGGTATGATCAGCGGTTCCTTACTGAGAAAAACGGGGGATTATTATTATGAATGAAAAAATTAAACTTCTCAAGGACAACATAAGCCGTTCAATAGTAGGCAAGGATGACGTAATCATCAGGATAATTGCCGCACTGCTGTGTGAGGGTCACGTTCTTATCGAGGATGTTCCGGGTGTCGGCAAGACACAGCTTATAACTTCACTTTCAAAGTCACTTGACGGTAAGTTTAACAGAATCCAGATGACACCGGATATTATGCCTTCCGATATCATCGGGTTTTCAATGATCAGCCAGAAAACAGGCGAGCTTGAATACAAGCCGGGGGCAGCTATGTGCAACTTCCTCCTGGCCGATGAAATAAACCGTGCTTCCCCTAAGGCACAGTCAAGCCTTCTTGAGGTCATGGAGGAGGGACAGATAAGTCTCGACGGTGAAACTCACCAGCTTCCGTCTCCTTTTATGGTAATGGCTACGCAGAATCCGGTTGAAACATACGGTACATATCATCTTCCTGAAGCCCAGATGGACAGATTTTTTATCAAGGTAAGCATGGGATACCCTAACGCCGATGAGGAAATCAGGATTCTTGAACGTACAGAATTCGGCAATCCTGCCGATGCGATAGAAAAGTCCGTTATTTCACTTGATGACGTTAAGGAACTTCAGGCTCAGATGAAGAACGTGCGCGTTTCATCCTCTGTAAAGCGATACATAACCGATATTGTAAGAGCAACTCGTGACAGCGAAATTGTCACACTCGGAGTAAGTCCGCGAGGAAGTATTACTCTTTTCAAGGCAGCCAAGGCTGTTGCATTTATTAACGGCAGGGATTTTGTAACACCTGATGATATCAAGTACATTGCCGACAGCGTTCTTTCACACAGAATCATTCTCTCTGTAAAGGGCAAGACAAAGTACAAAACACCGTCAGGCTTTGTAAGCAGAATCCTCAGTACTGCTGCTGTACCTTCAGAGGCAGACGCGTAAGTCCTCAGGAGGTGGCGCTTTTTATGAAAGCAGTTATTTCATATCTTGCAGTGCTTCTGTCGGCTTTCGGGTACATGGTTCTTTTTGACAGAAATGCCGGGGGTATCATGACAGTATTTCTCATGGTTGTACCGGTTATATCCGTCTTTCTGACACTGGCGGCAAGAAAAAAGATGAAGTTTGAGATAGTCACAGACGGAAATGTGCTTAACAAAAACAAGCCGGTTACAGTAAGCGTATGTGCTGTTAAGGGGACCTTTCTCCCTGTTCCTGTTATCAGCTTTGAATTCAGCGTTTCCGAACACTTCAGAAAGCCTGAATACGATGTTTACAGATTTTCCATGTCTGAAAACAGGAACATTTCCGTTGATATTGAGCTTCTGCCGGAGGTTTGCGGATGTGCGCAGATACGTGCCGGAAAGCTTCGCATAACCGATTATCTCGGTATTTTCCGCTTTAAGCTGCCGGTGACTGACCTGTCATGCAGTGTGTCTGTTATGCCGGAATTGCGTGATATTTCAGACAGTTCCGAGCTCCTGAGAAGTATTTACAGTACGCTTCCTGACAATGACGATGACAGTGAAACAACTCCTGTTTACGGAAAAACAGCATTTCCCGGATATGAGTACAGGGCGTATGTTCCGGGGGATTCACTTAAGCGTATAAACTGGAAGCTTTCTTCGAAGAAAAACGAGCTTTATGTCCGCATGGATGAGGCATCGGGCATGACGCTTCCTGATATAATTCTTGACACAGCTCCGTACGGTGCTGATTTTACAAAGCGTTCAGGTCTGTACTGGCTTGAACAGGTTACCGAAGGCGCGCTTGCCGTTCTCGGAATGTGCGTAAAAAACGGTATAGAATGCAGATTTATCTACCCTAAGGGCGGAAAAATGGTTGCCGAGGACGTTACATCAGCTGATGATATCGAGAGAATATCATGCGAAATGATAAGCGGACTTAATGAACCTGCACCTGTGTGCTTTTCCGACAATACATCATCAAAGTCCGCAGACGTAAGCATAGTGTGTGCTCTCGGCGTTTCTGATGAAACTGCCGCAGCAGCTGAGACATCCGTGCTTTCAGGCAACAGTGTTAAGTTCATTGTTCCTGAGGAAATCGTCACTGAAAAGGAACCGGACGTTCCTGAACTGTGGATGCTCAGAGAGGATTTCACTCTGAGCAAGTCAGTCTGAAGCGGAGGTGTGCATATGGTCAGGTTTTACAGAGAAGGCATAATGAAAAATATTGTTCCTCTTATGCTGTGCATCTCCATTGTTACAAGCTGTATGTTTGTCTACAGCAAAAATTATCTGTTCCTGTTTGTTCTTATAACAGTACTTATACAGGCTTCAGTATTTTCGTTCTATACGTTTCTTTCAAAAAAATCAATGGTTCTGAGATTTATCTCAATCCTCGGTTCGTTTTTTGCAATCGGCGGTATGGTAACCATTGCGATAAAAACCGGAAACAACAAGGACAGTCTTGACTATTTTGTATGGTTCCTGTCGCCTCAGGCCCTGGTTGACTTTTCACCGGCATATATAGCGGCGACGTTTATAATTATTAATTTCTTTATCGCCTCAACAGTGTATTATTTTTCAGCGGTCAGGTACAGGATATCCATGACATTTCTGATTACGCTGATTCCGTTTGCAGTATACAGAAAGGAAGGCGAGCAGGTTCCTGTATTTTTCGCCCTGCTGCTTCTTGTTATGTATATGGCGCTTATGATTCACTGCAGGCAGATTAATCAGAAACCGCGTCAGAAGTTCATCGTTGACAGCGGATACAAGAGGTCTATGGCGGTTTTTCTGGCTTTCACATCACTTCTTGCCCTTGTACTGCCTAAGCCTGATCCGAAGATTGACAACTCATGGGTTGATACTATTTTCGAGTCAGAAAGAATTACAGAGTACATGTTCAGACGACTCGGTATTGATGAGACAGCTTCATCCTCGACTGTGTATACGGGTACTTCCAACATGAAGCTGTATGAGTTTACAGCTGATGAACATCCGATTAATCTGAAGTCACAGGTGTACAGCATCTATGACTACAGTACAAACACATGGAGAACCACAAAGGACGAGCTGACGGGTCCTGATATTACAGAAACTGATGCGGCAGTGCTCAGTCCGGCTGAATTTTACAAAGCTGCTCTTACGGCAGCGGAGCTTGACAGAGACTTTGCAGAGAAGTACAGCCTGAGTTCCGGACCGGAAAAAGTAACGGACAGCGGTGTTTCAAGAATTACTCTCATAATGTCGAGAATTCCTTCAAAAATCATCTACTCTCCTGCACTTGCTTTTTCAGTTTCAGTCGGAGAGAATATGCCTGAGGAAGTTTTCAGAACAAATCAGGGCATGCTTTATTCGGAACTTCAGTTGACTAATGCATATTCTGTAAGCTTTTACTCTGACAGAGCACTGTACGGAAGCGGAATGGCCGGAATGGTAAAGACGCTCGATATCAGTAATTTCGAAGAGTTTATGGATGAACTTACTGATATCCTTGACGATAATAAAATAACGGACTATAATAAAGTTACGGCAGCCTATAAGCGTGACTATAACAGTGCGGTGCGTTTTCTTGAGGAAACCATGCCTGATCTTCCTGAATCAATATATGAGACTGCAGAGAAGATAACACGCAGGAAAACCTCCGACCTTGAGAAGGCACTGGCTATAGAGGAATATTTCAGACTAAATGACTATGTATACAGTCTTTCATACAGAAAGCCTGACAGATTCAATATGGAGTACTTCCTCAATGAGGGAAAAACAGGAATATGCACTGAGTACGCAACTGCCATGGTTCTGCTTGCGCGAGCTGCCGGAATTCCGGCAAGATACGCAGAGGGAATTCACCTTCACGATCCTGATGAATACGGTGTTATAACTGTTACGGACAGAGACCTTCATGCTTTCCCTGAACTGTATATTTCAGGATACGGATGGATGTCATTTGAACCTACACAGCTCACCTCAGTGGATAACAGGTCAGGATTTGACTACAGGATGTCAGTGGTACTTGCTCTTGCGGCACTTCTGATTATTATCTTTGTTCTGTTCTGGGACAGGATTATTTATCCTTATCTGTCAGAGAAGATTTTCCGTATGAGACTTAAAAAGGCCGGAAACGAAAAGGCAGTTGAAATGATTTTCAGAAGAATACGCAGTATGCCTGATTTTGACAGCAGCTTTACTTCAGGTGAGGCGTGCAGGTATGTTTCTGAAGTCTATAATATTGATATGAGCGGTTTTGTCAGTGATTTTGACAGGGCCGTATACGGCGGGGAAAAGCTTGGCGACGAAGCAAAGTCAGCAGCTGTCGGACTGTATGACAGCCTGAAAGAGGTTCAGCCGCGGAGAAGCGCCTTTGCCGGCAAGAAGGAGAAGAGTAATAAAAACATTGCAAAGGAAGTGTAATTACTGATGCAGGAAACGGAATACAAATTTCTTGTTGACAGGGAAAAATTCAATGAAATCCTGAATCTTATCAGGGAACGCTATACCGAGGCGGAGTACAGTGAAAAGGTTCAGATAAACTACTACTATGATACGGATGACAATTACCTGCTCAACAATCACACTACGCTCAGAATCAGACAGACGGAGAACAGTCTGAAGCTTGAGCTGAAGGAGGCGCAGCAGCTTACAGGAAATGATTTTTCAACCTGTACAGAGACATCCCGGGATATTGACACACTCAAAAGCGATATTACTCTTGAAACAGGAAAGTTTGCATGGATTCCGTTTTCACTTCAGGGAGATCTCGTTACTCACAGGACAAGCATCAGACCTTCTGATTCACTTTCAATAGATTTTGATATAAACTTCTATCTCGGAAAATGTGATTATGAGATAGAGATGGAATTCAGCGGCATGGCTGAAAAGGGCACTAAGGTTCTTGTGGAGAAGCTCGGACTTATGAAGTACAAAAATACAACGGGCGGCAAGGCAAGAAGATTCTTCAGTTACAAAGCGGAGACTCTATGAACGAAAGACTGCCGTATCTGAGGGACAAAACCAGTCAGCTCACATCCTTTCCGGGTGTTTACAGGATGAAAAACCACAGCGGGGAAATCATCTATATCGGAAAGGCAAAAAACCTTAAAAACCGTGTAACAAGCTATTTCAGGGAATCGGCTGACCACACTCCCAAGGTGGCGAAGATGGTCGAAAACGTCTGGGACTACGACTTTATCGTTACCGATACCGAATATGAGGCTCTTGTACTTGAGTGCAGCCTGATAAAGCAGCACAAGCCGAAGTACAACATTCTTCTGAAGGATGACAAGGGTTATCACTATATTCATGTTTCCGATGAGAAGTTTCCTCGTATAACAGCTGAAAAGAGAAACATCAGCGGAGGGATAACCCTTGGACCGTATACCAGCCCCGGCGTTACAAAGCAGACAGTTACGGAAGTAAACAAGGCCTTTATGCTTCCTGTATGCAGAAAGAAATTTCCGTGTACAACAGCTGCGAATAAAAAACCGTGTCTTAACTATCACATAAAACAGTGCATGGGTGTATGTACCGGAAAAATATCAGAGGAAGAGTATTCAACAGTTATTTCGCAGGCTGTTGAATATATAAAAACAGGCAGCAGGGATTCTGTTGAGAAGCTCACTGCTCAGATGGAGGAGGCTGCGGAGAATCTTGAGTTTGAAAAGGCGGCCAGACTTCGTGACAGGATTAACTACATAACAAGGGCTGCGCAGACTCAGAAAATCTTTGACCCGGAGATTGAAAACACTGATATAATTGCGTCGGTGGGCAATTCTGAGGGTACCTGTGTATCGGTTGTTGTCTACAGAAACGGAAAGCTTGTTGACAAGAATTCGTATTTCTTTGACGGCGCTGAGAATGATTCTGCGCTGTACTCTGACTTTATGATGCAGTACTACTCATCCGGCCATGATGTTCCGAAGAGCATTTATACTGAGTACGAGTGTGAGGATGCACAGATTATCTCCGGTATTCTTAAGGAACAGGCCGGTCACGCGGTAAGCATTATTTTCAGGCAGAAGGGCAGTATGATGAAGTACATCATGATGGCCCGCAACAATTCGAGTGAATTTCTCTCGCTGAGAGCCGGAAGGACAGGCAGGGAGATTATAGCTCTTGAACAGCTCTCAAAGCTGCTGGGACTTCCGAAGCCTCCTGAGTACATCGAGGCATACGATATTTCGAACCTTGGTTCATCTGCTATGTGCGCGAGTATGGTTGTGTTTGAAAACGGAAGGCCGCTTAAGAAGAGATACAAGAGATTTTCAATAAAAAATGTAGTTATACAGAACGACTACGCCTGCATGCATGAGGTTTTGGAACGCCGTTTTACAAGATTTCTTGATGAAAATGAAGAGGATGAGGGCTTCAGAAGAAGACCTGACCTTGTTTTCCTTGACGGCGGTAAGGGACAGGTAAATGCTGTTGAACCTTATCTCCGCAGTATGGGGATAGACGTTCCCGTGTTTGGTATTGTGAAGGACAGCAAGCACCGGACAAGGGCCATTTCAACCGGCGGCGAGGAGATTTCGGTTTCCAGCCTTAAGGCTGCATTTACGCTTCTTACAAACATTCAGGACGAGATGCACAGGGTAGCGATAACATATCAGAAGAAGCTGCATTCAAAAATCACCTTTGACAGCAGAATCACTGCAGTTAAGGGAATAGGAGAGAAGAAGGCGGCAAAGATTATGAACCACTTCAGAACCATAGCAGCTGTGGCTGATGCTTCGCCTGAGGAGCTTGCTCAGGTCGCAGGTATATCATCTGAAACCGCGGCGGAGCTTATACTGAGCCTGCAGCAGTAGCAAATGCATTTATTTAATGTGTTTACAATATAAAGACGGTACAATATAAAGACGGGAGAGATTATTAATATGCGTATTATCACAGGTTCCGCACGCGGAAGAAGACTCAGAACACTTGAGGGCAGTGACGTCAGACCTACCACTGACAAGGTTAAGGAAGCTATGTTCTCTGCTGTGCAGTTTCAGATTCCGGGTGCAGTGGTACTTGATCTTTTCGGCGGAAGCGGACAGCTTGGCATCGAGGCACTGAGCCGCGGAGCAGAGAAGGCTGTTTTTGTTGACAAGTCAAAGGCATCGGTAAATGTTATTACTGAAAACATTGAAACTGCGGAGTTTACAGACAGAAGCAGGGTTGTGTTTATGGATTCAGTCGATTTTCTTAAGTCAGACAGAGGCATGTATGACCTTGCATTTCTTGACCCTCCGTACAGTAAAGGGATACTTGAACAGGTGCTTCCTCTTCTTGAGAGCCATATGAACGAAGGCGGCAGGGTTATATGCGAACACGAGGAAAAACTTCAGCTTCCTGAGAAAATTGGTTCTTTGGTCTTGAAAAAGAAATATAAATATGGTAAAATAGAAATAAGTCAGTTTATCCGTGAGGAAAACTGAACCTATTTTCACTGATCAGAGGTGTTTTCGAAGGTGCGGAGGATAGCGGTTTGTCCGGGAAGCTTTGACCCGGTTACCTACGGACATATAGATATTTTCAGTCGTGCTTCCAAGCTGTTTGACAAAGTTATAATACTTGTTTCAACAAACCTCGCCAAGCAGCCTCTTTTTACTCCTACGGAGCGAATCCAGATGATTATGGAAGTAACCGCAGGTATGGATAATGTAGTAATTGACATTCTTGACGGTCTTCTTGCAGACTATGTACGCAACGTCGGGGCGTGCGCTATTGTAAAGGGACTCAGAGCTGTGAGTGACTTTGAGTATGAGTTTCAGATGGCACTTGCAAACAAAAAGCTTTATCCGGATGCGGAAACTGTATTTCTTACAACAAGTACTGAGAACATGTACCTAAGTTCGAGCGTTGTAAAGCAGATAGCAAGTTTCGGCGGAGACATAAGCAGTTTTGTTCCTGATGCTATCAGGGAGAGTATAACAAGACGTATACTTAATGAAAAGTAACTGCGGGTTTAAGTATTTTCCTGCAGCAGTATAAATTTTTTCATGATGAAAGGAGATAGCCCTGGTTGACTAACCGCGGCGACTTGCATATGAACAATATAGATGAGATACTTGAGCAGATGGATGAGCTGCTTGACAAATCAACTCCTATGCCGTTTGCGCAGAGTAAGATGATCATTGATTCAGAGCGCCTGAGAGAGCTCATTGATGATATCAGACTTAATATTCCTCAGGAAATCAAGCGTGCAAAGCTCATTGATTTTGACTGCGAAAGAATTATCAAGGAAGCTGAACAGAAGGCAGAACAGATAGTTCAGCGCGCTGAAGAGAGAGCAAAGGTTCTTGTTTCCGGCGATACGATCGTCAAGGAAGCAAAGCAGAGAGCTGCTGAAATCCTTTCACAGGCTCAGGCCCGTTCACAGGAAATCAGAAACGCTACAAGCAATTATGTTGACAACATGCTTCATGACGCTGAGATTTATTTCACAAAGGGTCTTCAGGACGTAAAGAGAACAACACAGGAAATCAACAAGGTAAAGAACGGCGGCAGAAACGCTGCTCAGGCTGAGCCGCAGCAGAATGTTCAGCAGTAATTCCTTTTCAGGTTAGAGCATTTTTATACAACAGAATATTAACGCAATGAGGCGTATCGTATATATTACGGTACGCCTGTATTTTTTTATGGAGGTAAGATTTACATTATGTGTAAGATTGATGAAGTTGACAAGAAGCTTATCGCGCTTCTTCAGGACAATGCAAGGACTCCGCTTAAGCTTCTGGCATCAAAAGTGTTCCTTTCAGCTCCGGCCGTATCGTCAAGAATTGAAAAACTTGAAAAAAACGGAATCATTAACGGATACAATATCTGTGTTGACAATCAGAAGCTTGGCTACCATATTACAGCTTTTGTAAGTCTTGAACTTCCGGCAAGCAGCAAGGACGAGTTCTACGAGTTTATCCGTTCGTGCCCGAATGTTCTTGAGTGCAACTGTGTTACAGGTACATTTTCAATGCTTCTGAAGGTTGCCTTCCACAGTACCCAGGAGCTTGACGGATTTGTTGACGAGCTTCAGTACTTCGGAAACACGTCAACCCAGATAGTGTTCTCAACTCCTGTTCCGCACAGGGAAATAAAGCTGACGTGATATGACAGGTCCGGAGTATGTGATTTTATAACAGCACATAGCACTGAAAAGAAACGGGCTGTTAAGAAACTGCCCGAAAACTAAAAAAGCAGCAAATTAGAGTACGTAAATACGTATCTTTGATTTGCTGCTTTCTTTATACGAGAGACTTTTTTAACAGCCCCTGTTTGATTTATTTCAGTCAGTTCAGTTTATTTTCTGCCGTCCGGTATTTCGGTAACAGGGGCTTCGCCTTCCGGAAGCTCTGCTCCTTCGGCCGGGATTTCGTCATTTTCAGAGGCTTCTTCCGGAGAGAGAGGAATCTCAGTTACGATATTTCCTTCCTCGTCAGTGACTGCATTTCCTTCCTCATCGGTTACAGGGAGGTATTCAGGTGCTTCAGTAGCCTTGAGGCCTGCCACTCTGTCCCAGAAATTTGCCTCGGAGGTTACGACATAGAGCTCAAGATCAGGAAGCAGATTTTCTGCCGGGCGGTAATAGTCGTCACCTGTATCTGAAAAGTCAAGGTCATTTTCCCTTGCATAGCTCATCAGAAGAACCACAAGAACAATAACCACTGAAAGAAAACTGACAATAAATATTGTATTTTTCATAAAAAAGTTTCTCCCCTGTCAAAAAATGAAGCAGATGTAAATCTGTTTTGCGTTCACTAAAGTTACGTTATGTTCATTATATCAGAAGTAATATGAAAAGTAAAGAAAATTAAGCGGAAAAATACTTGAAAAAAGACGTATCATGTAGTATAATAAAACAGTAATGCGTATACAACTGCATAATACTGAAAGGAGTTTAAGAATATGAATTATTCTCATGAAGTTGAAACAATGTGCCCTATCGCACAGGGCGTTGCTCATGGCGCTGCTCCAATTCCTGAAGAAGCAAAGTGGGTTAAGGCAAAAGAAATTAAGGATATTTCCGGTTTTACACACGGTGTAGGCTGGTGTGCTCCACAGCAGGGTACATGTAAGCTCACACTTAACGTTAAGGAAGGCGTTATCCAGGAATGTCTCGTTGAAACAATCGGATGTTCAGGTATGACACACTCAGCAGCTATGGCTTCTGAAATCCTCCCTGGCAGAACAATCCTCGAAGCTCTCAACACAGACCTCGTTTGTGATGCTATAAACACAGCTATGAGAGAACTCTTCCTCCAGATCGTTTACGGTCGTTCACAGAGTGCTTTCTCTGAAGACGGTCTCGTAATCGGTGCAGGTCTTGAAGACCTTGGTAAGGGCCTCCGTTCACAGGTTGGTACAATGTACGGTACACTCGCTAAGGGTCCTCGTTACCTCGAAATGACAGACGGTTACGTTACAGGTCTTGCTCTTAACGAAGAAAACGAAATCATTGGTTACAAGTTTGTAAACTTTGGTAAGATGATGGACTTCATCAAGGCCGGCGATGATGCTAACACAGCATTTGAAAAGGCTCAGGGTCAGTACGGCAGAGTTGCTGATGCAGTAAAGATCGTTGACCCAAGAAAAGAATAAGGAGGAACTCAACAATGGCTTTATTTGAATCATACGATAGAAGAGAGAAGCAGATTCTCGCAGTAATCAAAGAATACGGCATCAACTCAGTTGAAGAGTGTGCTGAAGTATGTAAGGCTAAGGGCCTCGATATCTACAAGCTCGTAGAAGGCATTCAGCCAATCTGCTTCGAAAATGCTAAGTGGGCTTACACAGTAGGCTGCGCTATCGCAATCAAGAAGGGCTGCACAAAGGCTGCTGACGCTGCTGCAGCTATCGGTGAAGGTCTCCAGGCTTTCTGTATCCCTGGTTCAGTTGCTGACCAGAGAAAGGTTGGTCTTGGTCACGGTAACCTCGGCAAGATGCTCCTCGAAGAAGAAACAGAATGTTTCGCATTCCTCGCAGGTCACGAATCATTCGCTGCTGCTGAAGGTGCTATCGGTATCGCTGAAAAGGCTAACAAGGTTCGTAAGACTCCTCTCAGAGTTATCCTTAACGGTCTTGGTAAGGATGCTGCTCAGATCATCGCAAGAATCAACGGCTTCACATATGTTGAAACAGAAATGGACTACCACACAGGTGAAGTTAAGGAAGTATTCCGCAAGGCTTACTCAAACGGCCTCCGTGCAAAGGTTAACTGCTACGGCGCTAACGACGTAACAGAAGGCGTTGCTATCATGTGGAAGGAAAACGTTGACGTTTCTATCACAGGTAACTCAACAAACCCAACAAGATTCCAGCACCCTGTTGCAGGTACATACAAGAAGGAAAGAACAGACGCTGGCAAGAAGTACTTCTCAGTTGCTTCAGGCGGCGGTACTGGTCGTACACTCCACCCAGATAACATGGCTGCAGGTCCTGCTTCATACGGTATGACAGATACAATGGGCAGAATGCACTCAGACGCTCAGTTCGCTGGTTCTTCATCAGTTCCTGCTCACGTAGAAATGATGGGTCTCATCGGTATGGGTAACAACCCAATGGTTGGCGCAACTGTAGCATGTGCTGTTGCAGTTGAGGAAGCTATGAAGTAATTCGTAACTCACGTAAATACGTAGTTTTATACGCCTCCGGCATTTCGGTGCCGGAGGCGTGTTTATGCATTTATGGAAATGTTTTATACCATCGCGGGATGAAAATGCGGACGGCGTCCGCATTACCTCCACATTTTATTTAAAAAAGTATTTTCAAAAACTGAAAAAGTCCGCATTCTTATAATTCTCGCGTCCACATTTTCAGAAATGCCAAAAGCTCACCACAGAACTTCTGAGTTCATGAGGTGAGCTTTAACGTTATTATTCAGGATAAAGTCTTTCAAGAATATTCTTTCCGTCTCTTCGCGCTTTATCTGTCAGGTGGATATTGGAGAGGTGTTCGGACTGGTCTGGGAGGATATTGATT
>JAZUIH010000022.1:0-6915 GCA_045642145.1 Oscillospiraceae bacterium
CTCAAGAAATCTGTATACAACAGCAGCAAGAGCAGCACCAACGAAAGGTCCGAGTACAAATACCCATAAGCATGAAATCGGGTCTGTGTTGCCCTCAATAGCTGTGAGAACTGCAGGACCAAGGCTTCTTGCAGGGTTTACAGAAGTACCTGTAAGACCGATTCCGAAAATATGTACGAGTGTAAGTGTAAGACCGATAATGAGACCGCCGAATGAGCCGTGGCCTGCCTTCTTTGATGTTACACCGAGAATAGTAAGAACAAAGATAAATGTAAGAATTACTTCAACAAGTGCGCCTGCAGCTGCACTTCCGTTTACACCGTCAAGACCGTTTGATCCGAAGCCGCCTGTCTTGTCTTCAACATTTCCGAGTGAGAAAATGAGAGAGAGGAGACCTGAACCTGTAAATGCACCGAGACACTGTGCAACAACGTAGCATACAAAATCTGAAATTTTCATGCCCCCGCTGAGAAGAACACCAAGTGAAACAGCAGGATTGATGTGACATCCTGAAATGTTTCCGACGCAGTATGCCATGCCCACAATAACGAGACCAAATGCAAGTGCAGTGAGGATATATCCGCCTCCGCTTGCAGCATCACAGCCTACGAGCATCGCTGTTCCGCATCCGAGAACAACAAGAACCATTGTGCCGATAAATTCGGCAATATACTTTTTCATATCTTCCATAAAAACCTCCGCAATAATCTTTTTTTCATATTTTCAAAGGAAAATACCGAATCATAGTAAACGAAATGGTCGTTTAATATAATTCTAACATAAATTCACTGAAAGTGCAATAGTATTATGATGTTTATTACAAAAAATATCATGAATTCACTGTCCCTGCGGTAAATCAGTACTTCTTCAGACCATGCATATCATTTCCTTTAGCAGTATGATATCAATGATATTAATAATACCGTCATCATTAATGTCTGTCAGAGTATATGATTTTTCAGTGAGTTCAACTCTGCCGAGCATGTTCTGAGACGCGGCCACAAGGTCCGCAGCGGTAATGCTTCCGTCCAGATTTACATCTCCCTTTGTAAACTGTGGTTCCTGAGGTGATGTCCGCTGTTCCTTTACAAACACGCAGTAGTTCACGCATCCGCTTATGCTGCTGTTGACTCCGAGAACGACCCTGTCGCCTTCAGCAAAATCACATGAATAAATATCAAAGGTAACGTCGTTTGAGCTTGCACATGTCATTCCGGTTTTTGTCCAGCCTGAAAGCCAGTCCGGAGCAGGTGTGATTCTCTGGTCAAGCGCAGTGTACACCGTTATATCACCCCCGGCAGTGAATTCCGCCATGTCTGAAGCATAATTTTTCGAACCGCAGGCAGTAATTATTCCCTCCGCACCGGATAATTCGTCAGGGAAAGAGATGTATGTGTAGTCTCTGTCACCGAATATTTTCGAGCCGGCTGAAACATTTTCCGCAAGTCCCCACGCAGCTTTGTTTGCACTGTCCTTTATTCTGAGGTCTCTGACAAGGGTTCCGTCGACTGTAACAGGTACAGAAGGAGTAAACTCACCGTTTACAGGTGAGAGCTTCACCACGCCTGCAGGGAAGGCATCGACTGTAAGGTCGTTGATGTAGTACTCGATATTTGTGTATCCCTGTCCGCAGTAGTCTCCGTCTGTGTCACCGGGATCATTCGGGTTGAGCCCTCTCGCTGTTTCCCATTCGTCCGGCATGCCGTCATTGTCGGTGTCAGTTATGGTTTTGTTCAGAACAGGTGCCGGATATGTGTAAGTAACTCCGCACTTTATCTGATACTTGTTTATATTTGCCTGGTTGGTGGCATCGGCATCGCTGTAGGCAGCAGTTCCGGTGTGATATCCGGTTCCTGTTGCAGTTTCATACGCGCACTGTTTGTCAACAGCCGTTCTCAGATCTGTTGAAATGCCGTTTCCTGCATATTTTACAACGTTGTCATATGAAGCCTCAGCACTTTCGATTTTTGTCGCGGTTGAAACATTTTCTCCGTTTACACTGATAGGAAATGATGAAGTGCTTTTTACACTGTCTTTGCTGATGCCCAGTCCGTCCTTTACGACTACACCGTTCCAGTTGTCCCAGGTTACATCTCCGTAAACAGAGCCGTCCCTGTTGAGCATGCGGTTCTTCTCAAGGAAAATCTTAAAATTCTGCGGGCTTGTTGAGCTGTCAACGTTGACATAACGCTTTCCGCCTGTTGTTCCGTTGCCCATTTTAAGCGTGTTACCGGTGTAGTTAAGATGTCCGATGGTTCCGTATGCAGTTTCATATGCCCAGTTGTAGATTACATTGTTTGTGAAGTCTGCAGTTTTGGTTCCCGGCACCTTGCCCCTGAAGTTTCGTGAAACATTGTGAATTATCAGGTTGTGGTCGAAGGTAAGGTTGCCGTTTCCGAGCATTATTCCGAAACCGTGAAGCCCCTTGCTGTGACCGCCCCACGAGTCAGCCGGACCGATAACCGAGTACTGAACCGTATAGTATTCGTTGTTTGAGTAAAGTCCCCACTGTTCGTCGGTTGTCCAGCTCATTGAGCAGTGGTCGATAATGGAGTTTGAACCCTTTGCACCGCCCCAGGCGTCATTTCCTTTGCTGGATGACCTGTACGGACCCGGACGTGAGCTTACAAAACGGCATATAATATTGTCACCGCTCATACCCATCTTGTAGTTCTTAAGCGTGATTCCCGATCCGCCCGGAGCCGTCTGTCCCGCGATGGTAACATTGTCCGATACCAGAATATTGCCTTCAAGCTCAATTGTTCCGCTTACGTCAAAAACGACAATTCTGTTTGGTCTGCCTACCGCTTCGCGAAATGAACCTTCTCCGCTGTCATTAAGGTTTGTGACATGCACGACTTCGCCTCCGCGTCCGCCGGTTGCGTATTTTCCGCCTCCGACAGCCCCCGGAAATGCCGGAACTGTACCTGCGGCAGATGCCTTTCCGCCTGCAGAAGGCAGTGAAGCCGCCCCGACAGTCAGCGCGCAGACAAATGCTGCTGCTTTTTTAATATTAACTTTCATATACATACTCTCCTGTAGCGGTAACACGGATTTTTCCGTAAATCCTGTTCCCTGAAATAATGATACCATGTGTATCAGCGTTTACTATGATTATACATCATACACATGATGTTTTCAATATTGCACAGATATTTTTGTGCACATTAACGTTGACGACAGGGCGGTTTCTGCAGTCATTTTTCTTGAAATAAGAAAATCATTGTGCTATAATGTGATTTATACGATATATGACAGCAGAATGCAGAGGGCGAAAACGCTGAATAACCCGGATTTCATGCTGAATAACCGGGACGGAGCTTATGTCAGTATTTTTCACAGTCACATGCTTCATATATTGTAAAGGAAGAAAATCACTGTTTTGAGGAAAGGATGCGATATCAATTGGATAAAAAGGCGCTGTACAGACTCAGCTACGGTCTGTTCGTTCTTACCGCAAGGGAAAATGAAAAGGATAACGGATGTATAGTAAATACAGTTATTCAGCTTACTTCTGAGCCTCTGAGAATATCTGTGGCTGTAAACAAAAGCAATCTTACCCACGACATGATAAAGTCAACAGGCAGATTCAATGTTTCAGTTCTTTCTGAAAAATCCCGCTTCAGTACATATCAGCACTGGGGATTCCAGAGCGGAAAGAATACTGACAAAGCCGAAAATATAACATTTTCAAGATCTGAAAACGGCATTATCTATTTAACTGACGAGGCAAATGCTGTTTTCTCCGCGAAGGTTGTTTCACAGACTGATCTTGGAACACACACTCTGTTTATTGCAGATGTTGAGGACTGCAGAGTTCTCTCTGACGATGCCTCTGTCACATATGATTTCTACCAGAAGAACATCAAGCCTGCACCTCCTGCAGCACAGAAGGTGTCAAAGGGATTTATCTGTACGGTATGCGGATATATCTACGAGGGAGATACACTTCCGGCAGACTTCATCTGCCCTGTATGCAAACATCCGGCAACGGATTTTGAACCATTAAAAACTGATAATTCAGACGAAAAGGAGAAAATTAATATGAAAAAGTATGTATGTCCTGTATGCGGTTATGTTCACGAAGGAAACGAACCACCTGAAAAATGTCCTCAGTGCGGAGTTCCTGGCTCAAAGTTTATCGAAAAGGAAGATAACGGAAAGCTCGATTTTGCCTGTGAACATATTATTGGTGTTGCAAAGTCAGTAACAGATTCTGAGATTGTTGAAGGTCTCCGTGCAAACTTTACAGGCGAATGCACAGAGGTTGGGATGTACCTCGCAATGTCAAGAGCTGCATTCAGAGAAGGATATCCTGAAATAGGCATGTACTACGAAAAGGCCGCTCTCGAAGAAGCTGAACACGCTGCAAAGTTTGCTGAACTTCTCGGCGAAGTAGTTTCAGACTCAACAAAGGAAAACCTCTACAAGAGAATGCTCGCTGAACAGGGTGCAACAGAAGGCAAGCTCAAGCTTGCAAAGCGCGCAAAGGAACTCGACCTCGACGCTATCCACGACACAGTTCACGAGATGGCAAAGGACGAAGCAAGACACGGCAAGGCATTCGAGGCTCTTTACCACAGATACTTTGACTGATAAACTGATTCCGTAAATAAATAATCAGTGAAATTGCATTGAACGCAATTATTACAGTGAACGCCAAAATAAATTTGTCTTTTACTATAATTTCGTTCACTAACAAAAACGAAGCCGCTTCTGTTTTTACAGGAGCGGCTTCGCTTTTTACTCAGACCCCGGGCATGGGCAGCACGAAATAAGTCAAGGTGCATTATTCACGGACATAGTATATAGTCTGAGGGTCAGATTAACGGGACGATAATAAAAAAAAACAATGCGGATAACAGGACTTGAATTTTTTGTACTAAATCGTCCGTTTCTCAGGAAGTCTGAAAAAATATTAACATAAATATTGAACATTAACATTTTATATGTTATAATAAAATAAAAATGTTAATGACAAAGGTGGTGCTGCGATGTTTGAACAGGAACTGAAAAAAGCATTTGGACTTGATTTTAAAAAGAAAAATGCAGGTAAAATAAACGGTTTGCCCGTCTACATGGTTTCAGGAAGGGATTTTTATACACTTGAAACTGAAGGATGTAAATTTCTTGCGGTACATCTGAAGGATAATAATCGTTTCGGAGCTTCAGCACTGAAAAAACAAATGGATAAATATTCAGAGGCGACCGGACTTGATATTGTGTATATAATCGATACAGTGACAAGCTTTCAGCGGGAATCTCTTATAGTCCATAAAATACCATTCATTGTTCCGGAAAACCAGATATATATGCCGTTTCTCGGAGTCTGCCTGCGCAATAATTTTAAAAAGCAGAAAAAGATGATAACAACAGAAAAAATGATGCCTGTAACACAGAGTTTGTTTTTGTATATGCTTTATAAATGCAATGACAGTAAGGTTATAAAAAAACAGGCGGCTGAGGATTTGGCACTTACATGCACTTCAATTACAAGAGCATCTGAACAGCTGGAAAAAATGGGGCTTATAACCCAGGAATCAAAAGGAAAGGAAATCTATATGAAGCCTGTAAATTCAGGTGCAGAGTTACACAGGAAGTCAAAACCATATCTTATAAATCCTGTTCAGAAAACTATCTGCATTAATATAGAAGACGTTCCTGAAGGTGCTTTATTAGCCGGAGAATCGGCACTGAGCAGTAGTTCTATGCTGAATCCCCCGCCAGTAAGAAAATATGCTGTATATAAGAATTGCGAAAAAATAAAAAAATTATGTGAAGCAGATTCGCAGTGGAGTGAAAAGGAAGACATTGCTTTTCTGGAACTCTGGAAATATGATCCGGCTAAATTTAGTTCCGGAACATGTGTTGATATAGTTTCTCTTGCAGAAACTCTAAAGGATTTTCCCGACGAAAGAATTGAAATGGCAATGGAAGAATATATGGAGGAATACAAATGGTACCAGGAATAGAGTCTTTCAGAAGAAAATTCAGTGAATACCCGGATTGTTATACAGTAATAGGCGGAGCGGCATGTGATATTCTGCTTTCTGATGCTGACAGCGATTTCAGAGCCACCAAGGATATTGACATGATACTTATACTTGAAGACAGGTATCAGGAGTTTGCTCAGATATTCTGGGAATTTATAAAAGAAGGCGAATATAAATGCGGATGGAAAAACAGCAGCGACATGCATTTTTACCGGTTTACAGAACCTAAATCCGGATATCCGGTACAGATTGAACTTTTTTCAAGAAAACCCGGATATCATCTTGAAACCGACGAAGGAATAATACCGATTCACATTGATGATGATACATCAAGTTTATCAGCTATTCTTCTTAATGATGATTACTATAATTTTATGAAAGAAGGGCGTACAGTTATAGGTGATATCAGCGTTCTGACGGCAGAATATCTTATACCGTTCAAAATGTTTGCATGGAACGATCTGACCAGAAGGAAATCGCTTGGCGAACATGTGAATGAAAAAGATCTGAAAAAGCATAAATATGATGTATTCAGACTGCTTCAGATTGTACGAATAGGTATTAAAGTAAAAACTTATGGACTTGTTAAAGAACAGGTGAATTTGTTTATCGGTAAAATACAGGATGAACAGCTTTCTCTTGAACAGATAGGGCTTCCTTTTAACAGGAACGAAGCTATAGGCCTGCTAAAGGAAATATATGTTTATGAGAATGATTAATGCGTTATCTGTATTATAAAAAAAGCTCTTTGTAAAACAGAATTACAAAGAGCCTTTTAAATAATAATGCGGATAACAGGACTTGAACCTGCACCGGGTTGCCCCGACTAGCACCTGAAGCTAGCGCGTCTGCCAGTTTCGCCATATCCGCATTTACGATGTCTTCAGACATCCATATAATTATACCACATAAACTGTAATAA
>JAZUIH010000023.1:0-16345 GCA_045642145.1 Oscillospiraceae bacterium
AATAATGCGGATAACAGGACTTGAACCTGCACCGGGTTGCCCCGACTAGCACCTGAAGCTAGCGCGTCTGCCAGTTTCGCCATATCCGCATTTACGATGTCTTCAGACATCCATATAATTATACCACATAAACTGTAATAATGCAAGTGTTTTTTTCAGAGCCTGTAAGCTTAAAATACAACTGCGAAAAGCAACGTTTAAAAAACAATCTGAAGCCGGACTATTTTTGGGCATTTTTTCACAAAAAACAGAAGCCGTTTCTATTGACTTTTCCGAAAATATGGATATAATAAAGAGTGTATGCCCTGACAATGGACGGGCAGTATAATCAAAAAAGAAGGCTCTGAATTTATTATATGAAAAAGTATGAACAGTTCAAAAGAACACTGAACTGGATGTCTGCGGTTGTGAACACATCGCTGCTTGGTGCGGCGTTTGCGTATGTGTGGTATACGTGCTATTCACAGCAGATTGTACTTCCGTTTTACAGGAAGGGAAACTGGATGGTAATCGGAATCTATGTTGTTCTTACCGTTATTTTCAATCAGGTCTACGGCGGCTACAAGGTCGGATATCTCAGAAAAACCGAGGCTTTTTATTCGCAGCTCATTTCGGTTTTTGCAATAAATATAATTGCGTACTGTCAGATAAGTGTTATCGGACGTGATTTTATGCACTTTATGCCGATGGTTTTACTGACAGTATTTGATATAGCAGCAGTGCTGGTCTGGACCCTGATTTATTCGTTCATATACGAAAGACTTTATCCTCCGAGAAGGATGATAATAGTATACGGCAGTCACAATGCAAGCAGTCTTGTTGTGAAGATGAGCCAGCGTTCAGACAAATACATTATCTCCGAATCGGTAAAAGCCGACGAAAATCCTGAAGTAATAAAGCAGAAAATTCTCGGATACGGCGGTGTAATTCTCTACGACGTACCTGACCGGATAAGAAATGACATACTGAAGTTCTGCTTCGACAGGTCCCTCAGGGTTTACATGGCTCCGAAAATTTCAGATATAATAGTAAGAGGCGCTCAGGAAATCAATCTTTTTGATTCTCCGCTTCTTCTCTGCAGAAATGACGGCCTTTCATTTGAAACAAGGGCTGCAAAACGTATTTTCGATTTTATTTTTGCCCTTATTCTTCTTCCGTTTCTTCTGCTTCCCATGGGAGTGATTGCCCTGGCGATAAAGATTGAGGGGGACGGACCGGTAATCTACAGACAGGAAAGGCTTACAACCCACGGAAAGAGATTTTACGTTCTTAAGTTCAGAAGCATGACTGTTGATGCCGAGAAAGACGGGAAAGCAGTCCTTTCAACTGACGGCGACAAGCGTGTCACTAAGGTTGGTGCATTTATAAGAAAATGCCGTCTTGACGAGCTGCCGCAGATATTCAACATAATAAAGGGTGATATGTCCTTCGTAGGTCCGCGTCCGGAGCGTCCGGAAATTGCCGCCGAATACGAAAAGGACATGGCTGAGTTCAGCTTCAGACTCACCGTGAAGGCCGGACTTACCGGCTACGCCCAGATTATGGGCAAGTATGATACTACTCCGTATGACAAGCTTCGTATGGATCTTATGTATATAGAAAAATACAGTCTTCTGCTTGATTTAAAAATAATTCTTATGACTGTAAAGACAATGATTTTTCCGGGCAGTTCAAATGAAACGGAGGATATCATTCATATAAAGCAGGATGACGGTGAAAAGAGGAATAGCAGATGAAAATAACAGCAGTAATCATGGCCGGCGGAAAGGGAGAGAGGTTCTGGCCGAAGAGCCGCAGCTCGTATCCGAAGCAGTTTCTTTCGCTGACACCGGACGGTGAGACAATGATTCAGAAGACGATAAAGCGCCTTCTTCCGGTTGTGGATGCAGAGGATATATTCATTGTCACAAACGAAAACTATGTTTCCATCATAAATGAACAGCTTCCGGATATTCCGCAGGAAAATATTCTTGCAGAGCCGAAGGCGAGAAATACGGCTCCGTGCATAGCACTTGCGGCTGCCGTGATAAGCAGTAAATATGACGATGCGGTAATGATGGTCCTTCCTTCAGACCACCTTATAAAATATGATGAGCTTTACGCAGACACCATGCGTCACGCGGTAAAGGTAGCTCTCATGGGAGAGAACCTTGTAACAGTCGGAATAACGCCGACATATCCTGAAACAGGTTACGGCTACATTAAGTTCTGCCGCGCAGAGGACATTGACATGCCGGGTGTCTACAGGGTTGACAGCTTTGTTGAAAAGCCGTGCCTTGAAACTGCAAAGGAATACCTCAACACAGGACGCTATCTGTGGAACAGCGGTATGTTTGTGTGGAAGGTTTCAACCATCATGGATAACTTTAAGAAGTTTCTTCCTGATATGTATGAGGGCTATCTCAGAATGAAGGAGACAGCGCTTACAGGAAGCTTCAGGGAGACACTGACCGAGGTTTTTGAAAACTTCAGGTCCGAGTCGGTTGACTTCGGTATTATGGAGAAGGCGGAGAATATATACACGCTTTCGGGAAGCTTCGGCTGGGATGATGTCGGAAGCTGGCTCTCACTTGAGAAGATAAACAGGACGGATGAGTGCGGAAACTATGTTTCCGGTGATGTTATAAGTATAGATACCACGAAGAGCATCATATGCGGAAATAAAAAGCTTATTGCGACGCTTGGCGTTGAGGACCTGATTATTGTTGATACGGATGATGCGATGCTTATATGTGCGAAGGATCATACCCAGCAGGTGAAGAAGGTTATTGATGTGCTGAGGACATGTAACAGAAGAGATCTTATTTAATAAAATAATGAAGTGTTCAGTCGACTGAATCTTCGAAGGAGTAAATAATAATGAAAAATGCATTGATTACAGGTATTACAGGACAGGACGGTTCTTATCTTGCAGAGCTGCTGCTTGAAAAGGGGTATAATGTCTTCGGAATTATGAGAAGAAAGAGCGTTGTTGACTACGGCAACGTTGATCATATAAAGGATAAAATAAACTTTATCTATGCGGATATGACTGATGAGATTTCGCTTATCAATGCGATGAGAATTTCACAGGCTGATGAGGTCTACAATCTTGCGGCACAGTCATTTGTTGCAACAAGCTGGGAGCAGCCGCTGGCAACTGCTGAGATTGATGCCATAGGCGTAACAAATATGCTTGAGGCCATCAGAACAGTAAAGCCTTCATGTCGTTTCTATCAGGCATCAACATCAGAGATGTTCGGACTTGTACAGGCTATTCCTCAGTGTGAAACAACACCTTTCTATCCGAGAAGCCCGTACGGCGTTGCCAAGCTCTACGGCCACTGGATTACAAAGAACTACCGCGAGAGCTATAACCTCTTTGCATGTTCGGGTATTCTTTTCAATCACGAAAGTGAAAGACGCGGCAAGGAATTTGTTACAAGAAAAATTACAGACGCCGCTGCAAGAATCACTCTTGGCGTTCAGGAATACATGGAACTCGGAAACCTTGATTCAAAGAGAGACTGGGGCCACTCAAAAGACTATGTAAGAGCAATGTGGCTTATGCTTCAGCAGGACACACCGGATGACTTTGTAATCGCAACAAACGAGACAAGAACAGTAAGGGAGTTTGTTGAAACTGCATTCAGAGCTGCAGGAACTGAGATAGAGTGGAGGGGCACAGGCGTTGATGAAACCGGCGTGAACAAGGCTGACGGCAAGACAGTTGTAAAGGTGTCACCTAAGTTCTTCAGACCTGCAGAAGTGGATATCCTTCTCGGCAACCCTGAGAAGGCAGAGAAGACCCTTGGCTGGAAGAGAGAAATCTCATTTGCAGAGCTGGTTGAGAGAATGGTAAGAAACGACCTTGCTCTCGTTGAAAAAGAAATAAAGATAAGCAGGCTCTGCTGATATGAATATTGCATTTGACGTACTGCCGCTTATAAGTGAAAACATGTCCGGAATAGGATACTGTCAGGCTGGTCTTGTGGGTGAGATGGTAAAGTCCCACCCGGAGGACAGCTATACGTTTGACTATTTTTCCCGAAAGGATCATGAGGTAAAGCGAAACAGACTTGCTGCGTTCATGCAGGACAACTGTTCCGTTAATGAATCTCATTTTTCCGGATTTATTTACAGAAGCATAATGAACATTATACCGGTGCCGTACAGCCTGTTTTTCGGAAAGAAGGCAGAGCTTACGCACTTTTTCAATTATATAGTTCCGCCCTTTGTTCACGGAAAAAAGGTGGTTACCATTCATGATATGGTAATAAGGGCCTTCCCTGAAACAGTACGGTTCCGTACAAAGCAGCTTCTCCTCACCGGAATGAAAAAATCCATGAAGCGCGCGGATGTTATAATTACTGACTCCGAATTCAGCAGAAGCGAGATAATAAAATACTATCCTCAGTTTGCTGACAAGATAAGGGTCGTTTACTGCGGGGTGAACAGGGAAAAGTTCTATCATATCGATGACAGCGAGCGGATAGAAAAAACTCTGAAGTCACTTGGCATAGAGGGCGATTACTTTCTTTATCTCGGTACAATAGAGCCGCGTAAAAATCTCGGACGTCTTATAGAAGCCTACGGAATACTGAAGAAGAAGTACGGTGAGGTTCCGTCGCTTGTAATGGCAGGCGGAAAGGGCTGGCTTAACAGCGGTATATACAGCAGGGTTAAGGAGCTGGGTCTTGAGGACAGTGTGATATTCACAAAGTATATTCCTGATGAGGATATCTGTCCGCTGATGAACGGTGCCTGTGCTTTTGTTTTCCCTTCCGTGTACGAGGGCTTCGGCATGCCGCCTCTTGAGGCTATGGCCTGCGGAGTTCCCGTTGTATCAAGCACGGAGGCCTCTCTTCCTGAGGTTGTGGGAGACTGTGCTGTAAAAGTCGATGCGTACTCACCTGAGTCAATCGCTGAAGGCATGTACAGAGTCTGGTCTGACAGGGAGCTTGCTGCAGACCTTGCTGCCCGCGGGATGAAGAGAGCGGAGGAATTTACCTGGCACAGATTTTCGGAGAGACTCCATGAGATATACAGGGCGGTTACCGGATGAAGATTCTTCAGGTGAACAAGCTTTACAGTCCGCATATAGGCGGAATAGAGCGCGTTATTCAGAATATTTCCGAAGGCCTTAAGGACAGGTACAGCGTGAGTGTCCTTGTGTGCCAGCCTGAGGGAAAGGCTTCGGATGAAGTGATAAACGGGGTAAATGTACACCGTTCCGGCAGTATAGGAACATACTTCTCAATGCCGGTGTCATTTTCATTCATTTCCGACTTCAGGAGAATGGCACGTGACGCGGATATAGTTCACGTCCACCTGCCGTTTCCTCTCGGAGACCTTGCCTGTCTTCTGTCAGGGTACAGGGGCAGAGTAGTGGTGAGCTGGCACAGCGATATAGTCAAGCAGAAAAAACTCATGCTGCTTTACAGACCGCTTATGAACGCTTTCCTCAGGCGTGCGGACTGTATTTTTACAGCCACAGAGGGCCATATAACAGGTTCCGCATATCTTAAGCCCTATGCGGAAAAATGCATGATTGTGCCATACGGGATTGACATATCCTCATATGAAAATGCTGAAAAATACCCTGTTCTTCAGGACAGGCTAAATATAAAAACAAACAGAAAGCTTCTGTTTACAGGACGTCTTGTTTACTACAAGGGAATAGATGTTCTGCTCAGAGCTCTGAAGCATACATCTGACTGCGAGCTTTTTATTGCCGGAGACGGCGTGCTTCGAGGGGAACTTGAAAGGTATGCTGCTGAGAGCGGAATCTCCGGCAGAGTCCATTTTATGGGCATTCTGTCTGACGCAGATCTCAGGGCAGCCTTCAGTGACTGTGACGTGTTCATACTGCCATCCGTTGAGAACAGTGAGGCCTTCGGCATAGTTCAGACCGAGGCAATGGTATACGGAAAGCCGGTTATCAACACATCGCTCCCGACAGGGGTTCCGTATGTAAGTCCTGACGGAGTCAGCGGAATAACCGTTCCTCCGCGTGATGAAAATGCACTTGCTGCGGCCATAGACAGTCTTGTTCACGATGATGAGCTCCGTAAAAAATACGGTGAAAATGCATACACCCTTGTGAGGGAGAAGTATGCATCAGAAAAAGTACTTGAAAAAATAAGTGATATATACGAGTCACTTACAGGAGAGGCGGGAAAATAATGAAAGCACTGATAATCGGTGCGGCCGGCTTTGTAGGCGGTCATCTTATCAGGCATCTGTCTGATGAATGCGGATATGAGGTGTACGCAACAAAGCTTGCGCATGAAACACTGAAAACCGGAGACGCAGAAGTGCGTGACCTCGATATACTTGATGCGGAAGCAGTGAGTAAACTGCTCGGTGAAATCAGGCCGGACCAGATTTATCACCTTGCTGCCCAGAGCTCTGTAAAGCTTTCCTGGGAACGGCCGCAGCTTACGGCTGACATAAATATCAGGGGAACTTTAAATGTCCTTGAGGCCGTAAGGCAGGCTGATTATTCCCCGAGGATTCTTCTTGTCGGCTCAGGCGAGGAGTACGGTTATCTTAAGCCGGAGGAGATTCCTGTAAAGGAGGACACACTTCTCAGAGCCGGCAACATATATGCAGCCACCAAGGCATGTCAGGGCATGCTCGGTGAAATTTACGCCAGAGCCTACGGCATGGATATAATAATGGTCAGGGCATTTAACCACATAGGCCCGGGACAGTCAGAGATATTTGTTGTGTCTGATTTCTGCAGACAGGTGGTAATGGCTGAGCTCGGCATGCAGGAGCCCGTCATAAGCACGGGAAATCTTTCGGCCGAACGTGACTTTACCGACGTAAGGGATATAGTAAAGGCATATTCTGCGCTGATGAGCCGCGGAAAATCAGGACAGACCTATAACGTCGGAAGCGGAAGGGCCAGAAGCATTCAGAGCATGCTGGACCTGATACTTTCAAAGTCTTCCGTAAGCATCGGAGTGAAGCAGGACAGCGCAAGAATGCGTCCGGGCGACGTGCCGGTGATTGCGGCTGATATAACAAGGATTAAGCTGGACACAGGCTGGGAGCCGTGTACGGATATAAGTGACACTATAGATGATATAATGAATTACTGGAGGGAAAAGTTATGAGAAAAACAGCAGCATTTCTTGCGGCACTGATTTTTACTGTTTCATGTGCAGGAGCACTGCCGGCGGTTTATGCAGATGAGGTGCCGGCAGCAGAAACTTCCGCTGCGGATACAGCAGAGTCACCTGATAATCAGAAGGAAAATGATAATTCCGGTGAACCCGGTTCTGAACAGAATCAGGAGGAGCAGCCACCTGAGGAGCCTGTAAATGAAGCTGAACAGAAGCGCAGAGCGTTTGCACAGAGTATCTCAGAGAACGCGGAAGCCGCTGAGGAGCTGTATGCAAAACTCGGAAACAGGGAAATAACAGCAGCTGACGCGCTGAAAAATTATCTTTCCTCAAAGGAATATCCGGCTGGTGATGAGGGCGACAGAGCTTATGTAAACGACCTTGGCAGGCTTATACTGATGAAGGACAGCGTCTCTGACGAGGAATACGAATCATGGAAAAAGTATCTTGACTACGGAATGAGCAGAAACTATATTTTCCGCGGATTTTTAATGTCGGAACAGTTTGACGGTTTCTGTAAGGCCGCTGAAATCGAAAGAGGCGACACTGAGCTTGAAAACAGGGATAAAAACCCTGATATAACCCGGTTCGTTCAGCGCTGCTACGGAATCATTCTTTCAAGAAAGGCTGATGAGGGCGGACTTAACACATGGACCGGAAAGATTCTGTCAGAGGGTATGACCGCTGCAGGACTTGCTGAGAGCATTGTCTTCAGCGACGAATATAAAAGCAAAAACACATCCGATGAGGATTACGCAGCCATGCTTATCCGCCTTATAAAGGACAGTGAGCCCGAAGAGGGTGAGGCAAAGGCCCTTTACGAGTCAACTCTCGCAAAGGGGCACACAAGAAAGGCTGTTCTCAGAAGGGTGACACTTTCAGAATCCTTCACAAAGCTGTGTGAGGAATACAAAATAAAGCGCGGCGAGATTGAGGTAGGCGGCTGGAGCACAAACGATGACGGCTTCAAGTGCTACTACAGCCCTGACACAGGTCTTATGCTTAAGGGTTACGACAGGGTAAACAATATTGACTGCTACTTTGACGGAAACGGTACGCTCAGAACTGACTGGAGCGATCTTGCGAAGATAGTTGACACTGACTCTGCGGTTTACTCATTCTCTGAGATGACAGATGATGCCGCAAAGCTTCAGCAGCAGTATCCGTCTCTCGTAAGAGTTCAGTCTGCAGGAGTTACCGCTGACTTCCGTCAGATATATGATATCATAATAGGCAATCCTGATGCACAGATAAAAACTGTTGTGACTGCCGGCATAAACGGAACTGAGTCAGGGGACAGCAGGGCTGTTATGGCCGAGGCTGAAAACTTTCTCAGAAACTACATGTCGGGAAAGTATGCGGAAAAATCATACAGGGAGCTGCTTGAAAACAACTGCATCCATATCATTCCTATGCTTAATCCGGACGGAATTTCAGTTGCCCAGTACGGACTCAGGGGACTTTCGGATCTGTCACTCAGAGCCCGCGTGAACACCATTTACATGCTTGACCGCAAAGAGGGACGCACGAAGGATTCCCTTGACGATTATCTGAAGTCATGGAAGGCTAACGGACTCGGAACTGACGTTGCCATGAATCTTGCGGGGGCAGAGGCAGCTGACGTAAAACGCCCGTCCTTCAGCGGATATCCGGGAGCAGGCGGCATGGAAAAGGAAGCAGCTGCGTATACTTCACTTGTTAAATCACTTGAAAATGTACGTACCGTGTCATACAGCGAATTTGCAGAGCTTCCTGGGAAGAACGGCTGTGCTGTTCCGTGCCTTCTTGCCGGGGAACGCGAAAATCTCACTGAGACTGCTGAAAAGCCGGTTTCAGAATATGTCAGACATCTTTATGAAACTGTAATAGACAGACAGCCTGACAGCGATGAGGCTGCCTTCTGGACTGAGAGAATTGACTCCGGAAAATGTCCTCCGGCTGAAATGATTCAGATGTTTACGGACGGATATGAGTATGCAAAGAGGGAAACCTCAGACGAGCAGTTTGTAAATACAGTGTTTAAGGCCGCATGCGGCAGAGAGCCTTCCGGTGAGGAACGTGAAAAATACACATCCATGATTTCCGGCGGCTTTTCAAGAAGCTATGTTACTTCAAGAATTACTGAACTTAGTGACTTTGCAAAGAACTGCGAAGCTCTGGGCACTGTTCCTGAGAAAACTGAGGTTAAGGACGGATGGTCAGTTACTCCGGAAGGAACCTTCTATATGGTAAACGGCATGAGAATCCGTAACGACCTGAGAAATCTTGAAGGCTTCACATATGTTTTTGACAAAAAAGGAAGACTTGCAAACGGTTATTACAATATAGGCGCTGCAAGATACTATACATCAGCAGGATTTGTTTTCCCGCGCAACGGGACTGTATGGAACGTTCAGTTCAGGAACGGAAGCGTTAGAAATGAAAGCGGAAGAGCACAGTCAATGTCTGTTCCGAGAGACTACCAGTTCCTCTACAACAGGGTAATCTGTACATTTGACGGAGTTAAGAAGACAGTAAACTCCTCAGGCTGCGGAGCGGCAAGTGCCTCCATGGTAATCAGATATTTCACAGGTGAGGAAAAGTACGATCCTGAGTATCTGTTTGAGTGGGCGTACAAAAACAAGCAGTACTTCGGATACGGACTTGCCGAGGAGACAATCACAAACTTCCTCGGACTTGCAGGGATAAAGAGCTACTGGATTCAGCCGTCTGCTGAAAAGGTTGCTGCTGCCCTTCGTGAGGGCCATCCTGTTATTGCACTTGCAAGGGAAGGCTTCTTTACGAGCGGAGGACACTATATTGTTCTTACGGGAATAACAAATGACGGATATGTAACTGTAAACGACCCTAACAACTCCTCACTTACAAGAATGGAATTCAGACTTAAGTCCATTCTTCCGCAGATCAAGTGCTTTATGATATGCGGCGCAGAGAAGCCTGAGGAACCGGCTGAACCTGAAAATCCGGACAGTTCCGGCGAAAAATAATCAGCGAAGCTCTGTCCCTTGTTCACGGGGGCAGAGCTTTATCGGGTATACCCACAGGCACAATGAAAACACGGAAGGATTTTGATATATGATAAAAAACAATGCCGGGATACAGAGTTTTCTCGATGATGTACACAGGAAAACTGAGGAGTCAGGAAAAAAGTGTGAGCTTCTGACATTCAGTGATTTCTGGGACAGAAAGTACGGTGCTGACCTTTCAGACTTTGACAGAAGATCATTTTTAAACGATGTAAGCACTCTTCAGGTTTCAAATCAGATTTCATACTATCAGGAGCTGACGTCCTACAAAAAAGGCATAGCTCCGGTTGTATTTTTCTTCAAGAAGATCATAAGAAAGCTGGTGGCATTTCTTTTCCTGCCGCTTGTTGCGTCACAGAATTCCGTAAATATGGCGTTTGCAAGATTTTCAGCACATGTCAGAAACTATATCAACAGGGAAGAGGGAGCAAAGCTCCGTATCCGGATGAGGGAAAAGGAGCTTGAAAGCCGGATTGAACTCCAGAAGAAGCAGATTGACGAGCTTACCGGCAGGGTAAATGAGCTTTCCGAAAAGCTGAACAGTCTCATGGCAGGAGGAGATAACAGGTGAAAATATATCAGATTGTGGCATCACTTAACTTCGGCGATGCAATCGGAAATGACGTTATAGCCAAGAAGCATGTTATCGGGGAAATGGGAATTGAAACAGAGATATATGCGATGGGCATAGCTTCAAAAGTAACCGAACCCGGCGCATATCTTATTGACAGCATGCCTAAGGTAAATGAGGATGACATAGTTATCTATCACATGGGCAACGGTTCACCTGTAAACCACATGGTAACAGAGCTCAACTGCAGAAAAATAATGGTTTATCATAATATCACCCCTTACGAATTTTTCGGCATAGACAATATTGCCTCATCAGAGAACTGCCGCAGGGGTCTTGAGGACATGCAGAATCACATGAAGGGAAAGTTTGATGCATATATTGCCGACTCTCAGTTCAATAAAAGTGACATGGTCCGCATGGGATATAAGGAGGACCTTATTGACGTTATACCGGTAATCGTTCCGTTTGACGACTACAGGCAGGAGCCGGACCCGGATATGGTACGAAAGCTTTCCGACGGAGTTACAAACATAATTTTTGTCGGACGTATCGCGCCTAACAAGAAGCAGGAGGACATTATCCGTGCATTTGCATACTACAAGGAAAATGTAAATCCGAAGTCACGTCTGATTCTTGCGGGCAGCCATGACGCAAACGGAGTTTACTACAAAGACATTGTTTCATATGCCGGAGAGCTCGGTGTGGAGGACGTAATTTTTCCGGGCCATATCACTTTTGCGGAGATACTTGCCATCTACAGAACAGCTCATGTATTTCTCTGCATGAGCGAGCATGAGGGCTTCTGCGTTCCGCTGCTTGAGGCCATGACTTTTGACGTTCCGGTTATTGCATACGATGCCTGCGCCGTTCCTGAAACCATAGGCGGAGCCAGCGTAGTGGTTGACGACAAGGACCCTGTTTTCCTCTCGGCTGTTATAAATGAAGTCGCAGTGAACGGGGAGATGCGCAGCGCGATTATAAAGGCACAGCGTGAAAGACTTGAAGACTTCAGCTACGAAAGAATAAAGAAACAGTTCCAGCAGTTTATCCGTGACTTTATGGAGAAGTTTCCGCCCCTTAAGCACGACGGAAGCAGGAAAAACTATGAAAAGCTCTATAAGCTGACTGAGAAAAACATGAATGAAGCCGGCAGTCAGATGCAGTTTTCGGAAAATGCACTTCACGTCATTTCGTCAAATCAGGCAGAGTGCGTTGATGTGACTGCTCTTCTGAATTCAGACCTTACAGCCAGGGAGTTCATAGAGGCTGTGTTCCTGTCATTTTTCCATATGCTTCCGTCTGAAAATGACTATGAGTACTGGCTGAATGAGGAGAAGACAAGAGGACGCGAGGCATTTGTCCACACCCTGCTCGGATACGCACATGAATCAGAGGGACGCATCGGCAGAGGCGCTCAGCTTAAGTATTCACCGTACTGATCCGGAATGCGGAGGAACTGACCTTATGAAGAAAATTTATATTGATATAACCAATATCCCCGGACTTGCTCACTACACAGGCATATCAAGGGTAGTAAGCGAGACTGTTCTCAGGCTTGTCAGGGATAATGCAGATATTGTTCTGCTTTCATATAACCCGTGTGACCATGCGTACAGAGTGGCTGACAGCAGAAAGCTTGCCGGGTATATTGAAAACATGACAGCTGACAAAAGAGACTGTATAACTGACGAGCTCATTACTCCTGAACAGTTTGAGCGTAACTCTGTTTTTCTGGAGCTTAACAGCTGCTGGCATACTCTCCCGAACAGAAGCTGGATGCTTCCGGTGCTTAAAAACCGCGGGATAAGAATTGTAACCCAGATATATGATATTATACCGGTAAGGTATCCGCAGTATATGGCATCGCATACTCTTCTGAAGTTTATGGAGTTTCTCACTGCTCACCTTACATATGCCGATGATATTATAGTTAATACGGAAGCGGTAAGGGAGGACGTTCTCAGGCTGTTCAGCGAGCTTGATATGCAGCCGAAGCCGGTGCATGTAATCGGACTCGGTGCTGATTTTACGGCTGACAGCAGCTCCGCTGATGAATCTGCTGATGAAACTCTTCTTCGAAAGCTTGAGGGAAGAAAGTTCCTTCTCACTGTCGGAACAGTGGAACCCCGTAAAAACCACAGGGTTCTTGTTGATGCCTATGAGAAAAGAATTGCGTCACTTGACACTGATGTTGTCATAGTCGGAAGAACCGGCTGGCAGATGGAGGAGTTCATGGACAGAATCCGTTCTGACAAAAGATACGGAAACGGACTCTATGTTCTTTCTGATGTTAATGACGCAACACTTGCAGAGCTCTACCGCATGGCCTGGATGGTTGTATTTCCGTCATATACGGAGGGCTTCGGGCTGCCTACTATAGAAGCACTCATAAACGGAATTCCTGTAATCTGTTCGGATATCCCCGTTATGAGAGAGGTCGGCGGAAGATTCTGCGACTATTTTCCTGCTGATGATTCAACAGCTCTTGCGAATATTGTTGAAAACTACATCTCCCATCCTGAAAAATACAGTATACGTAAAACACTTATAGCAGAAGAATACACTCCGCCTTCATGGAAGGACACGGTAAGAGAACTGACTTCACTTCTGGAGAGTGAAAAAATTTCAGCAGGCTTTGAACACCACGGTATCAGACAGATAGTTTTTCTTTCTGCCCGTCCGGAGCCGCTTCTTGATACACTTCCGTATGTCGAGGAGTTTATGCCGTTCATAACTGAGCTTGTGGTTTTCTGCCCTGACAGGATGGCAGAGTTTATGAGGGAAAACTACAGCGGCCGTCTCAGACTTACACTTGTGACTGACGATGAGCTGCTTGCAGGGGCAGCCCTTCCTGCTGACCATTCAACAAGAAACTTCTTCCTCAGATGTCTTGCGATGAGACTTGATATTCTTGATGATGAATTTATCATGTCTGATGATGACTACCGTCCTCTCGGACCTGTAAGTGAGGAGTTTTTCTTCCGTGACGGAAAGTACAGGGGATATTATTTTTCTGATATAAGCACCTGGAAGTACAGAATTTCGTCACTTTTCTCATATGACTACTGTCACTTCAGAACACTGGAGTTTCTGAAGAAAAACGGATATCCTACCCTTCAGTACTCGTCCCACCAGCCGCAGGTTATAAACCGCAGATGGTACCTTGAGCTGCTTGACAGGTATCCGGAGATAAAGACTCTCGGTTACGATGAGTGGAGTACGTACTTCAACTACTGTGCCGTTCATCACTCTGACCGTTACACGGCAGTGCCGTACACCACACTCTCGTGGCCGAATATCGGCGGTGAAAACTACGGTGTAAGCCAGTCAGAGTATGCCTTCGAAAATTTCTACAGTGAAAACTATCATATGAAGGGCCTCTTCAGAAAGTATACGGAAAAGTTCACTGACGCTCAGACTGTTGTTTCGGAAAATGAGGAAAAGGTGAACCTGGCACTTACTCTCCGCAAAAAGTTCGATACCGGACGCAGAAGGAGGGAGGAGTTCAGCAGGGAATATGAGAGCAGGGAGCACGTGTATCCGCAGTTTGCAGTGTATTTCCACGGAGGAAAGGATACGGCTCCTGTTATCGGCGGCCCCGATTACTACCGCCTGAGCTCTGAAACCCTTAACGTTATAGATATAGGTGTTTCCCGAGAGTCAAGGTGTGCCATGAACATAATGAACGCCGAGTTCACCTTCGTCGTTTCAGACCAGTCCGGCCGCGTTCTCAGTGCCGGTACCAGAGTAATTCACCCGCGCACCGAATACACCCACATCAGCTTCAGCCTCCCGTCCGCCGCTCCCGGCCCCTGCACCCTGAAAACCACCGTCACCATCCCCCTCACCTCCGTCTCATCCGAAAAAACCATCCCTGCAGAAATCATCTGACCGCGAATCCCATCCGTCTGCAGCCCCCGGATAATTCCGTGAATATGCAGGACCGCGAAGGGGTACGTGGGCGACCGCAAAGCCCCCGTGAATCCCATCCGTTCGCAGCCCCCGGATAATTCCGCGAATGTGCGAGGGCGCGAAGGGGTACGGGGGCGATCGCAAAGCCCCCGTGAATCCGTACAATCATTACCAGAACCTATGAAAGGACTACGATTTCAAAAATGATATCAGTAATAAAGGAACAGATACTGAAACTGAAAAAACACCAGTTTCTGTTCGAGGAACTTGTAAAGAGAGACTTCAAGAAAAAATACAAACGAACCGCCCTCGGAATGCTCTGGAGCCTCGTTTCACCCCTCATGCAGCTCCTTGTAATGAGCATCGTCTTCACCCATTTCTTCGGAAACGACGTACCTCACTACACAATCTACCTTTTCGCCGGCAACCTCACATTTTCATTCTTCAAGGATTCAACATACGGCGGCATGCACTCCCTGATGTCAAACTCAAACATTATCACAAAAATCAATCTCCCGAAGTACATGTTCCTCCTCTCGAAAAATGTAGCCTCACTCATTAATTTCGGCCTCACACTTGTTATCTTCTTCATCTTCGCCCTTGCAGACGGCGTGCATTTTTCATTTAAGTTTCTGACCCTCATATATCCGGTAATCTGCCTTATTATTTTCAATATCGGCTGCGGTCTTATCCTATCGGCACTGTTTGTCCTCTTCAAGGACGTCCAGTACCTCTATGACATCTTCACCATGATGCTCATGTATCTCTCGGCGATTTTCTACTATACCGGAAACTACCCTGAGAATGTGCAGAAACTCTTCTACCTCAACCCGGTATACGTGTACATCACCTATTTCCGTGAAATAGTAATCTACAACCGGATTCCTGGCGCCGGAACCCATGCACTGTGTCTCGTGTACGCATTTGCAGCAATACTCACAGGTGCGCTGATTTATAAAAAATACAACTACAAATTCATGTACTACATGTAAGGAGCACAGGAAAAATGAGTAAAATAGAACTTAACGATGTTTCCGTGTCGTACATAACCGGAGACTTTTCAACAATAGGCCTCAAGGATGTTGTAATACAGAAATTAAAGGGCCAGTACAGGCCAAAGGAATTTACAGCAGTTAAAAACGTCTCCTTTGAACTTGAGGAGGGCGAGCTCCTCGGCATTGTCGGTTCAAACGGTGCCGGAAAATCAACTCTTCTCAAGGTTATTTCAGGAATAATGAGACCGACAACAGGCACAATGGCTGTAAGAGGAAGTATTGCTTCCCTCCTTGAGCTCGGTACCGGATTTGACGGTGATCTTACAGTCAGGGAAAATACATTTCTCCGCGGAGCCATGCTTGGCTATACAAGAGAATTTATGAATAAAACCTATGACAGCATAATCGAATTTGCCGAACTCCGTGAGTTTGAAGACAGACTGTTCTCCCATCTCTCGTCTGGTATGAAGTCAAGACTTGCCTTTTCAATTGCATGTCTTGTAAAACCTGAGATTCTCATACTCGACGAGGTGCTGTCAGTCGGTGACGGCGCATTCAGGAAGAAGAGCGAAGCCAAGATGCTCGAGATTATCCGCGGCGGTGCGACTACTCTTCTTGTATCACATTCCATAGACCAGATAAGGCGTATGGCAACAAAGGTTCTCTGGCTTGACCACGGCATTCAGATGGCCTTCGGGGAAACAAAGGAAGTCTGTGACAGATACG
>JAZUIH010000024.1:0-10526 GCA_045642145.1 Oscillospiraceae bacterium
GTCAACTTCCATGAACCACTCTCTCTTAAGAAGTTCAGGTGTTATGTATGTAAGGTTTGTGCCGAGGATACCGTTGATATATCCGCCCTTGTATGCCTGGTCAAACTTTTCAAGACCGTCTGTGAAGAGACCGTATGTTGCGTAAGCGTAAATTTTGTTAGCCTTCTTTTCCTTGAGTTCGTATGCGAGGTCGAGTACTGACTGACCTGATGAGATGATATCATCAGCAACGAAGATATCCATGCCTTCAACTGATTTGCCGAGATATTCGTGAGCTACGATAGGGTTTCTTCCGTTTTCGATTCTTGAGTAGTCACGTCTCTTGTAGAACATACCGAGTTCAACACCGAGTACTGAAGCGTAGTACATGTTTCTGTTGAGAGCGCCTTCGTCAGGACTTACGATCATGAAGTTGTCCTTTGTGATGTGAAGATCAGGAATGCTCTGGAACATTGTCTTGAGAACCTGGTATGTAGGCATTACGTTGTCAAAGCCCATGAGCGGGATTGCGTTGTGTACTCTCGGGTCATGTGCGTCAAATGTCACGATGTTTGAAACGCCCATGCTCTGGAGTTCCTGAAGTGCCCATGCACAGTCAAGTGATTCACGGTAGTTTCTTCTGTGCTGTCTTCCGCCGTAGAGAATCGGCATGATAACATTGATTCTGTGCGCCTTGCCGCCTGCTGCCTGGATGATTCTCTTGAGATCCTGATAGTGGTCGTCAGGTGACATGAAGTTTTCCTGGCCGAACATCTTGTACTTGCAGCTGTAGTTGTTTACGTCAACAATGATAAAGAGATCGTTTCCGCGGATTGTTGACTTGATGAGACCCTTGCCGTCGCCTGAAGCGAAACGCGGACACTGGTTCTCGATAAGGAATGACTCTCTGTTTTCTCCGCCCTGCTTAGCCCATTCTACGAGGTACTGGTTAATCTTGTCGCCAAGCTCTGTTGCGCCGTTCATTGCGATAAGACCGAGCGGAGCAACTCTGGTTTCAGGATTGAAGATTACCTCATTTGCAGAATTCATTGACATTTAACCAAATCCTTTCAAAGTGAAAAATATAAGGAAATACTGATTAAACCGGATATTCATGAGCAGGACCGGCAGGACTCTGAACCGCTGCGGCCGCGCAGATTTGTGAATGAATCAGTAATTCCCCGAAAATATGTTATTGCAGCTGATAAAATACCACGTTTTATCATTCTATTAAAGTATATCATTTAAGTACTTAATTTGTCAATTATCTTATTATCATAAAATGTTCCTTAAAAAGTGCGAATTATCGTGAAAAAAACTAATTAACTGAAACAGTAACGAAGTCCCGCACTGCATCAGCTGTTTTACGCCCTATTCCCGGTACGGATGCAAGGTCATCAACACTCGTAAATGCGCCGTTTTCTTTTCTGTACTGAATGATTCCCTCAGCCTTTTTCACACCTATGCCCTTAAGTGTCATAAGGGTCTTCTCATCGGCTGTATTAAGGTTCACAAGGCCGTCCGGGGTATGGGTGTTATCATAAATTGCTGACTGAGCAGCTGCTTCCGGAGCTGAAGGGCTGTGAGATACAGAATCATCCTTTGCATCAGATACATCAGTAACAGTCTCCGTAATCACTGATGTAACGGCTGCCGGCATGAGTTTTTCCCTGACTGCTTCAGCTTCCTGCCTGTCCCGCCTGCCGGCAGGAATTTCCCTGTAGATCATTATTACTGAGAGAAGAAATGCCAGTGTACAGCATACTGAGTAATAAATTTTCTTATCTGTATTAATATTCATTCACCTCCATATTATGTATTTTATATTATACACTGTTTTTACTTAAATGTAAATAGTTTCAAGGAAAATTATAGAATCGCAAATCATTAATAACCGGTTTCCGATATACATTTTTCATTGACTGAACCGCGTAATTATGGTATTATATAAAGAAAAAGCGTTTTTTGTAAAGAATCGTGTCAGATGATTGCTTTTACAGACCGGGCGGCAGAGCTGCATGGAAAAAACGCTTTGTACGGATGAAGGGAGAAGATAAATATTGATATATAATGTCGGGGATCTGCTCCGTATTCAGAATACTGAATATAAGGTTATCGGTAAGATTCAGTACATGAATCCGGCTGAGCAGACTTTCTGGAATGAATACAGGCTTCGCTCTGCAGCGGATAATGGTGAGTACTGGCTTTCAGTGGATGATGTATACAGAGAGTACTCGGTTTCACACGTTGTACGCGGAAAGCCTGATATGAGAGACTATCATCCTGTAGACTCGGGAACGGAAAGCGTTGCCGGTGCCTGGGGAGACGTTGACGTTGACAGGGGCGAAAAGGCAAAGTTTGAGGAGTATGAGGACCCCACAGAGGAGCTGATTGTTTCCGTTGAAAAATGGAGCGACGGAACGGAGTACTCTGTCGGATACTACATCGACGAAGACGAAATTACAAAGACCGGACACATAGAAAACATGCAGGCTGAGAGTACATACCAGAGCTCAGGAGGCTCATCACCAGCTGCTTCAAAGATGTTTGCGACGGTTATAACGGTGATGATTTTTCTTGGTGCACTGTTCAGTGAGATGGATTTTTCATTCATTTATAATCTCTCTTCGCCGAAGTCAATAAAAAAGTATCTTGCGAAAAATACTGTCATGTACTCATATTCAACATCGGTTACAGCGTCGAACGGACTTAAGGCGGATGTTTATACAGCCGGCTACGGTTCGGTTGAGGACAATGCAAAAAACATAATCAGCGGGATAGAGGGCAATACGGAAAACGTCATGTCAAGTGATGAGGAAGGAGATGACAGTGTTGCCATTATAACCGGCAAGGAGTACTGTCTTGTTTATCTTTCCGAGGAAGAAGACCAGGTGTATATCCAGGTTTCAGACAGAAAGTATGCGTACTCATCTGAAAGCGAGCCGTATCACTCCCGCAGCAGCACGCGGAGTTTTTATAGAAGACACTATCACTCGACCGGATTCTGGTCTGATGATGTGAAGTACAGCAAAAAATACACCAGCGCATATCACGACTACTCCGGCGGAGTAATATCTGACGTAAGTTCCGGTTCGCTTAATCAGTATTCGGGAACTGTCAGACAGCAGAGTGCAGCGAAAAGAAGTTCATCCGGCGGCGGCACAAGCCACGGAAAATAAAACAGAGGAGATTGATTTATGGATTTTTTATATGACTTTCTTATAATTGCAGCCTATTCGGCTCTTGGAATTATTCTTATGGTATTCGGAAACTGGCTTATTGACCTTATTGTTCCGTGCCATTTTCCTACGGAAATAAAAAAAGGCAACCAGGCCGTCGGCTGGCTCAGTGCAGGTTCATTTATCGGAATAGGCTTCATACTCCGTTCAGCTATAATGACAATATCTGCTGAAGAGGTACAGGCAAGCGTGCTTGCAGGACTCGGAAGCAGCGTTGCGTACTTTGTTATGGGTATAATAGTTTTTCTTCTCGGCTATCTTGCCGTTGGAATTATCAACAGAAAGTACAACCTCAATGAGGAAATAGGCAACGGAAATACAGCAGCAGGTATATTTGTATTCGGAATATTCATCGGCCTTGCTCTTATAGTAAGCGGAGCGATTATGTAATGAAAAACTACAGGCTGCTTATGCTGACCACGCTGATCATCTCAGGGTGCTCGATATGCTACGAACTGATTATCAGTGCGGTCAGCTCATATCTGGTGGGTGACACGGTGCTTCAGTACTCGGTTACCATCGGACTTTACATGTGTGCGATGGGTATAGGTTCATTTATATCCAAGTACATGAAGAAGGACCTTTTCAACTGGTTTGTGATGATAGAAATAGGCGTCGGACTCCTTGGCGGATGCAGCTCACTGGTTCTGTTCTATGCAAATCTCTATCTTGAAACCTACCAGCTGATTATGTACACTGAGATTATTCTCATAGGTACCCTTGTGGGAGCCGAGATACCGGTTCTTACGCGTATAATCGAACAGGGACAGGAAAATCTGAGACTTACGCTATCGGCAATTTTCAGCTTTGACTATATAGGCGGACTTGTCGGTTCCATAGCGTTTCCTCTTCTGCTTCTTCCGCATCTGGGTTATTTTTCAACTGCATTTCTCACCGGCAGTATGAATCTCGCTGCCGCTTCCATGATTATTTACAGATACAGTTCAAAAATAAAGCACAGCGGGGTTTACAGAGTATCGGTTGTTATACTTCTTGCAGGAATGCTTACCGGCATGCTGTTCTCGGAAAATATCGCTTCACATGTTGAGGGCGGGCTCTACAGGGACAGGGTCGTGCTTTCACAGCACACTCCGTACCAGCATGTTGTGATGACAAAGCACAAGGATGATGTCAGACTCTTCATAGACGGAAACGTTCAGTTCTGCTCGCTTGATGAGTACAGATACCATGAGGCACTTGTACATATCCCGATGTCAGCTGCAAAGGAACATGATGATGTACTTGTACTCGGCGGAGGTGACGGACTTGCAGCGAGGGAGCTTCTCAAGTATGAGGACACGAAGGTCACTCTTGTGGACCTTGACCCGCAGATGACTGACCTGTGCAGTACCAACAGCGACATACTTAAACTCAACGGAGGTTCCCTCCTTGATGAGAGAGTAAATGTAGTAAATCAGGACGCGTACAAGTTCCTTGAAAACGCAGACAGACAGTATGACGTAATCATAGTTGACCTGCCGGACCCTAACAATGAAACACTCAATAAGCTCTACACCAATATTTTTTACAGACTCTGCAGAAATGCACTTAAGGAGGACGGTGTGATGACTGTACAGTCCACAAGTCCGTACTACGCTTCAAAGGCGTTCTGGTGCATAAACAAAACTCTGGAGAGTGAAGGGTTTGAGGCATCCGGATATCATCTTCAGGTTCCGGCCTTCGGTGACTGGGGTTTTAACATCGCCTCGTCGCACAGGATAGATCCTTCGGAAATCAGGCTTTCAGTTGAAACTTCATATCTTACTGATGAAAACATACAGTCTCTGTTTGTTTTCGGAAAGGATGAGCTTGCCGATATGGACAGGGTTGAAATCAACTCACTTTCAAAGCCGGCTCTTATAACATATTATTCAGAAGCGGTGCGTAACTGGGATTAGGAAACCGGTGTGCCGCTTTTTCCGCGAAAGGAGGAAAACGGAGTGATTCATATATACTGCGGAAACGGCAAGGGGAAGACAACGGCTGCGGCCGGGCTTGCTGTAAGGGCACTCGGAGCGGGACTTGAGCCTGCTTTTTTTCAGTTTCTGAAAAACGGCTCATCATCGGAGATAAAGGTGCTCAGGGATGCGGGGATGCCGGTGCGGTGCTGTGAGGCCTGCACAAAGTTCACCTTCAGAATGAACAGTGAGGAAAAGGATGAGGTGAGGAAGTGTCATAACCGTATGCTTCAGGAAGCTGCCGCCTACGCAGCGGAGCACAGCAGTGCGGTTGTTGTTCTGGACGAATTTCTTGATGCATACAAGTCAGAGCTTCTTGACCGAAATGCGGCAGAGAAGCTGGTGCTTGATTTTCCGGAAGGATGTGAGCTCGTTCTTACGGGAAGAAATCCCGCGGAGATTTTTGTCTCCGCGGCGGATTATATAAGCGAAATAAACGCCCTGAAGCATCCGTATTCGAGAGGCGTGACAGCAAGAAAGGGCATAGAATACTGATTGTGCAAAATGCAGAAAACAGTGCCGTAAAGGCCGGAAAATATATTGTTTTTATTAGTGTATAAATCTTGACTTCCATAAAAAAATATGATAGAATATAAGTACCTCTTTGCGAGGTGCATTTTTTTGCCGTTTTGCAGAAAAACACACTCGGTTTTCAGAGGGAGGCCGTGTAAGTCACAAAGACTTACGTAACGAAGAAGATAAATTCATTCAGGAGGTGCCGACACGTGAGAGTTAAGGTAACATTAGCTTGTACAGAATGCAAGCAGCGTAATTACGCAACAAAGAAAAACAAGAAGAATGACCCTGACAGAATCGAAATGAACAAACATTGCAAATTCTGCAGAAAGCATACTCTGCACAGGGAAACAAAGTAATTCCGGAGGTTTGCTCTATGGCAAAAGAAGATGTAAAATCTGAAAAGAAAAAGGAAAAAACTCCGGCAAAATCTTCTGCCAAGAACCAGAAGAAACAGCCTAACAAGGTTGTAAAGTACTTCAAAGACCTCAGAAGCGAATTCAAAAAGGTTGTATGGCCTACAAAAAAGCAGGTTCTCAACAACACAGCAGTTGTTCTCGTAACAATTATTTCGCTCGGAATTTTTGTTGGTGCGTTTGATGCGCTGACAGGATTGGTTCTGAAGTTAATCTTAAACAAATAAGCAGTTACAGGCTTAAGGCCAGGGAGGTAATTTTTTTATGTCAGAAGCAGCAAAATGGTATGTTATTCACACTTATTCAGGTTATGAAAACAAAGTAAAACAGAACATTGAAAAAGTTGTTGAAAACAGAAAGCTTCACGACCTTATTCTTGAAGTAAGAGTACCAACAGAAAAGGTAACAGAAATTACTGACGGCAAGACAAAGGAAGTGGAAAGAAAAACATTTCCTGGCTACGTTCTGCTGAAAATGGTATACACTGATGATTCCTGGTACATCGTAAAGAGTACACGAGGAGTTACAGGATTCGTTGGTCCTGCATCTGAACCTACACCGCTTTCTGAAAAGGAAGTTGAGGCACTCGGTGTTTCAGCTGATGCTCAGACAGTTGAGGTTAATATCTCAGCCGGTGACAGCGTAAGAGTTTCAGGTACAGCAATGGACGGATTCGTTGGTGTGGTACAGAAGGTTGATGTTGAAAACGGTACAGTTGATGTTCTCGTTTCAATGTTTGGCCGAGAGACACCAGCTACACTCAGCCTTACACAGGTTATCAAGCTGGATGATATCTAATCAAAATCAAAAGTAAACGTATTTTTTTGCTGACTGAAACACAGTCAGTGTGGGAGAGGTAAAATTCGACTCATTACCTCGTCGTGACCACTTTATGGAGGTGCAATAAACCATGGCACAGAAAGTCGTTGGCTATATTAAATTACAGATCGCTGCAGGTAAGGCAACACCTGCTCCACCGGTTGGTCCTGCTTTAGGTCAGCACGGTGTAAACATCATGGCTTTTACAAAGGAATTCAATGAAAGAACAAAGAATGACATCGGTCTCATCATCCCTGTAGTAATTACAGTTTACGCTGACCGTACATTCTCATTCATCACAAAGACACCACCAGCTGCTGTTCTTATCAAGAAGGCATGCGGAATCGAAAGCGGTTCAGGTGTTCCTAACAAGACAAAGGTTGCAAGCATCACTAAGGAACAGATCAAGAAGATTGCTGAAACAAAGATGCCTGACCTTAACGCTGCTAACATCGAATCAGCTATGAGCATGATCGCTGGTACAGCTCGTTCAATGGGCGTTACAGTAGTTGACTGATTATAAAGTCTGCTGTAAATCAATAATCAATAACAAAATGTACGTTATCTAATGGTGGGAGGAAACTCTTTCCGCTAACCGGAACAGCGTGTAAGCGTTCTGGTATTACCACTTTATAGGAGGATAAATAATGAAACACGGCAAGAAATATTTAGACAGTGTAAAGACTGTTGAAGCTGATAAATTTTATGATTCTGTAGAAGCTCTTGACTTAGTATGCAAGAATGCAAAGGCTAAGTTCGATGAGACTGTAGAAGTTCACGTACGTCTCGGCGTTGACTCAAGACATGCTGACCAGCAGGTTCGTGGTGCTGTAGTACTTCCAAACGGTACTGGTAAGAATGTAAGAGTATGCGTATTCTGCAAGGAAGACAAGTACGAAGCTGCTAAGGCTGCAGGCGCTGAAATCGTTGGCGGACAGGATCTCGTTGACAAGATCGTTAAGGAAAACTTCATGGACTTCGACGTAGTTATCGCATCACCTGATATGATGGGTCTCGTTGGTCGTCTCGGTAAGGTTCTCGGCCCAAGAGGTCTCATGCCAAACCCGAAGGCTGGTACAGTTACTCCTGACGTAGCTAAGGCTGTTACAGAAGCTAAGGCTGGTAAGATCGAATACCGTCTTGACAAGACAAACATTATCCACTGCCCAATCGGTAAGGCTTCATTCGGTGCTGAAAAGCTCGAAGCTAACTTTGCTACACTTCTCGAAGCAATCGTTAAGGCTAAGCCAGCTGCTGCAAAGGGTACATACCTCAAGTCATGCGTAGTTACATCTACAATGGGCGTTGGTGTTCCTGTATCTACAGCTAAGTTCGGTGCTTAATCAGTAGTCTGATTATTATACTAAAGATTATAGTGAACGTAAAGAGTTTTTTACGTTCACTATTTTTGTTTATACTGTGTCAGAATTCTGTCTTCAGTAAACAAAGCTATTATTTTCGTTTACTATACATAAAAAATCCGGTTACAATTTGTAACCGGATTTTTTTAAAACGGGGTTGATTTAATTTTAAATATAGTATATAATTACAATAAAGGATTATGTTTTTCAGGGAGATATATGAAATACAGATAATTTATGATATCAGATTCAGGGAGGGGATTAAAGTGAGCAGTGTACTTGACAATAGTCTGTTTGAGGCTTTTGCCGCATCATCAGACAATGTGTACGTATACGTTACTGATCTGAAAACCGGTGTAACAAGGTTTTCGAAGAACGCAGTTGACTACTTCGGGTATCCTGCGGAATACATAGACAACATGCTTGGAGTCATACACGAAAAGATTCATCCTGAGGATGAGGACGGATACTTTGAACAGATGGATCAGGTTATGACCGGAAAGCTCACAAAGCATGACTACCAGTACCGCATAAGAAACAAATACGGAGACTATGTCTGGGTAGAATGCAAGGGCAGTATTATTAACAACGGAGAGGATTTTCTCTTTGCAGGTCTTATGACGAGACTTGACAATCAGAACAAGTATGACTCTGTAACCGGACTCTCCACAATATATGACTTTTACAACTATGATTTTACAAATAAAAAGGGATTTCTTGTTCTTATCGGTATTGACAAGTTCAGAAAGGTAGTTAGCAACTACGGCTACAAGTTCGGTGACCGTGTTCTTGTTGAGTTTTCAAAGAACCTTCGAGGAATATGCGCTGCAGACAGCAGGGTTTACCGTATGAACGGTGATGAGTTCCTCGTTATTCTTGAAAACACGGACAGAGAAACCGTTATGAAGTTCTTCGACTGTGTAAGGGCTGTTTCCGATGAGATAGTTCTTGACGACGGCAGAAAGATTCATCTTTCAGTAACTGCCGGTTCGTGTGAGTTTCCTGCAGACGGTAGCGACAAGGAGACACTTCTCAACAACGCAGAGCATTCACTCGAATACAAAAAGAGCACACACCGCGGTGCACTTTCATTCTTCTCCGCACAGGTTGCTGAGAGCCAGAAACGAATTCAGATACTCAGAGAGGAGCTTAAGCAGAGTATAATAAATGACTTTGCAGGCTTCACCCTCAATTTTCAGCCTATAGTAAACAGCGACAATGACAGGATTATCGGATGTGAGGCTCTTCTCAGATGGAAGGGCGAAACAATCACTGACTCAAATCCGGGCGAGTTCATCAGGATTCTTGAGGACGACGGAAATATCATTCCGGTGGGACGCTGGGTTATGAAGCAGGCAGTAAAGCAGCAGAGTATATGGGACAAGAAGTATCCGGACTTCAAGGTAAGCTTCAACGTATCATATCAGCAGTTTGTTGAGGATGATTTTGAGCAGATACTTATGGAAACTGTTCAGCAGTACGACGTAAAGCCTGAAAACATGATTGTTGAGCTGACGGAGAGCTGCAGGGTCGAGGAGTCTGATGAGCTTGCTGAGATATTCGGACGCCTTAAGGAAAAGGGATTTAACGTTGCCCTTGATGACTTCGGTACAGCATATGCATCCCTTGAGATGCTCAAGAAGCTGCCGGCAAGTGTTATCAAGATTGAGCACTCATTTGTAAGGGAGCTTGCTAATCCTGGCCATGATATTGACTATATAATCATAGACAATCTTCTTGCGCTGTGCAGACGTATCAACTGTCACGCTATAGTTGAAGGCGTTGAGAGTGAGAAGGTAGCGGACATGATAAGAAATCTTGACTCAACCTTCCTTCAGGGCTACTACTACTCAAAGCCTGTTTCAAGGGAAGAGTTTGAAGCGATGCTCGAAAAGTAAAATGATATCCGGTTTTTCCGGTTTACGTAAAAAAAGCACACAGGAACGCATGAATGCGTGGTTCCTGTGTGCTTTTTTATTTAAGTTTGTTTTTGAATTTATGGTTTATTTTACACCGCTTAACAGGAGATATACTGATGACGCCACACCGAGCAGTATAATCAGTATTATAATGAGTCCGAGAGTGAAGTAAAGACCACTGTGACGGTTCTGATGTTCATAATAAAACCTGTCGAATCCTGACAGAGTCTCCTCTGAAGAACCTGATGCCTTCAGGTCATCTGCTGTGAGGGTGCTGTCATCTGCTTCGTCTGACCTGCCGGAAACGTATTTAAGATAT